>VAZH01000585.1 GCA_005884465.1 Alphaproteobacteria bacterium
GGACGAAATCAGATCGCAATTCGCAGGCGACAGCCGCGCGACAGGTGAAGCCGGCATGGTTGGAATTCGGCCCGAGGATTTTGTGATTTCGAGCGAGCCCATCGCAGGTGGCATCGCGCTTGACCTCACGGTAGAGGCGATCGAGCGCGTCGGAGCCGAGACCTTTATTTACGGTACCCGGCAGCATGAGGTGCAAGGCGTTGCCGCCAATCCCGGGGAGTTGCCGCCGGGCGAGGTGATCGTGCGGATTCCAGGCGCAATAGCGCCCGCGATCGGCGAGCGGATCAGGGCGATCGCGCCGCGCCAAAAGCTGCATTTGTTCAGCGCCGACGGGCGCAAGCGGATCGATCTCTGACTGTCATTCCGGGGCGTTGAACCCGAAATCTCAAGATTCCGGGTTCGCGTCTTCGACGCGCCTTGGAATGACGTTTGAGGGTTCCAGGCTGGTTCCGCGAGGTGCTTGAACGCCTGTAGAATCATGCCCATATTGGCAGTTGACCGGAGGGCAAGTCCGCCAAACGGTTACCAGGGGCGCCGCAAGGGCCCTGAAATTTCAAAGTCGCTTCGAGAGGACTTTGTAAAAATATGTCTCGTGTTCCCTCGTTATCCAGCCCGTTCCTGCTTGGATTCGACGAAATCGAGCGTGCGCTCGATCGCGTCGTCAAGGGCGCCGACGGTTACCCTCCCTACAATATCGAGAGGTGCGACCGCGCCAACGGCCAACCCGAACGGTTGCGGATCACGCTGGCGGTGGCAGGTTTTACCCGCGACCAACTCGATGTAAGCATTGAGGAAAACCAGCTCGTGATCCGGGGCCGCCAGCAGGACGACAAGGCCCGGCAATACATCCATCGCGGCATCGCCGCGCGCCACTTCCAGCGCACTTTCGTGCTGGCGGAGGGGATGCAGGTGCTGGGCGCGGACCTGAAAAACGGGCTGTTGTCGATCGATTTGGCCCGGCCCGAGCCGGAAAGGATCGTTAAGACAATTGCTATCAATGAGCACGAATAATGGAACGAGTAGCGGACTCGACCGCTTAGTCTGATAGAGGAGTCGAGACCATGACTGAAGGTAATGTTGGCTTTGAGCCGAAGAGCGTCTCACGGGAGGCGTTGGCGAGCCTGGGTGAGGGCCATATCGCCTATGTGAAGCAGATCCGTTCCGAGGACGTGCCGGGCTTGTTCCCTCAAGCACCTGCGATCGCGCCGGGATTGAAGCTGTTTGCGCTGCACGCTGCCGACGGCACGCCGATCATGCTGACCGATAGCCGGGAAGCTGCCATCGCGAACGCCTGGAGCAACGAGTTGCAGGCCGTCAGCGTTCACTGAACGCAAGCGGTTGACGGTGTAGCGGACGCGATGATTGCTGCTCTCACTGGCAATAGCGGATGGTGATGTCATACGCGGGCTGGACCCGCGTATCCATCGATCCTCGCAAGAGCATTTTCCGAAAAAAATGAATTGCCGCCCGCGCGGACCTGGTCTGCGCAAGGCAGACCCGTGCGCTGGCAATGAGGGCTTTGGGATTTTACGCCGCACTCGCGGGCGGCAGCGCCAGCACCGAATAGATTGCCTGCGCATCGCGCGAGGCGCGCAGCTTCTTGGCAACGTCCTGGTCGCGCAACAGCCGTGCGATGCGGGCGAGCGCCTTCAGGTGATCGGCGCCGGCGCCTTCCGGCGCCAGCAGCAGGAACACCAGATCGACCGGCTGGCCGTCCATCGCCTCGAAATCGATCGGGCGTTCGAGACGCGCAAACAGCCCGAACAGCTTTTCCAGTTTCGGAAGCTTGCCGTGCGGGATGGCGACGCCATAGCCGACCGCGGTGGTGCCGAGCTTCTCCCGCTGCAGCAGGACCTCGAAAATCGCGCGTTCATTCTGCCCGGTAAGGCTGGCTGCCCGCGCCGCCAGCTCCTGCAGCGCCTGCTTCTTGCTGTTGACCTTCAAAGCTGGGAGAACCGCCTCGGGTGCGACCAGGTCGGTAATCGTCATGGGGCGTTCCGAGGTGAATTTAACCGTCAGGTTGCGAAATAGGCTCTAGCGGGGTGGCGTCAAGAAGGTGGGGCGGGGACCGGCTTATACCCGGGTCCTAATTGGGGGGCTTCTACTCCAACGCAAGACCGGTGCCAACTCCCGCGACATTGTTTGTTTCCAAGTTTGTTTCCAGCGCTCCCTCGAGGGCGGCGGACCATAGGGAGGGTCCTTCTGGGCGTCAATGCCGATTGGCGTCTACTTCCCGGGGTTCACCACCGGGGGATCGATCCAACCCACATTGCCGTCGGCGCGCCGATAAATGATGTTCACCCGTCCGCTACCGCCGTGCTGGAACACGATGCAGGCGGCGCCGGTCAGATCGAGCTCCATCACGGCTTCAGAGACCGAAAGCCGCTTCAGCGACGTGGTCGCTTCCGCAATGATGACCGGACTATAGCCGGTGACCTCGTCGTCGCCCTCGCCAGGCGCCTCGATGACGTAGCTCGGCGCGTCGAGTGCCGGGGCGTTCATCTCGGCAAGCGCCGCGGAAGCTGC
>VAZH01000586.1 GCA_005884465.1 Alphaproteobacteria bacterium
TCTCGTTTTCATATGACGGCAAGCGCCCCGCGGTCGAAGATCTGTCCTTCACGGCGCTGCCGGGCGAGACCATCGCGCTGGTCGGCCCGACTGGCGCCGGCAAGTCGACCGCGATCGCGCTTCTGCATCGCGCCTTCGATCCGCAATCGGGCTTCATCAGGATCGACGGCATGGATGTCCGCGGCCTGACGCTCACCGCACTGCGCCGAAATATTGGCGTGGTGTTCCAGGAAGCGCTGTTGTTCAATCGTTCGATCGCGGACAATCTGCGCGTCGGCAAGCCGGACGCGACCGATGAAGAGCTGCGGATTGCGGCGGCCCGCGCCCAGGCACTGGAATTCATCGAGCGCAGCGAGCGCGGATTCGACACCAATGCCGGCGAGCGCGGGCGCATGCTGTCCGGCGGCGAGCGGCAGCGGCTGTCGATCGCGCGGGCATTGTTGAAAGATCCGCCGATCCTGATCCTCGATGAGGCGACCAGCGCGCTGGATGCCGTCACCGAAGCCAAGGTTAACGCCGCTCTCGACGAAGTGATGAAGGGACGCACGACTTTCGTGATCGCCCACCGGCTCTCGACCATTCGCAATGCCACGCGCATCCTTGTGTTCGACAGCGGACATGTGATCGAAAGCGGAACTTTCGATGAACTGGTGGCGAAAGGCGAGCGTTTTGCGGAACTCGCGCGGGCCCAGTTCATGGTTCAGGAGAATGCGCGGGCGAGCCTTCATGCGAAGAAAGCAAGAAGCACCACTGTCAAGAAGTAACTATCGTCGAAATTCGGCCTACTTCGTCCACGATTTAATCACCCAGCCTCTGTTCCGGACGAACAAGCCGGTATAGATTTGCATCCGCCGCGACCGACAACGCCGGACACGATTGAAACCCGAACGTCACATGCCAGGACCTGCTCTTTAAAAAGGCGGGTCTTCATAAGGACCGGAATCGGATAGTGCATTTTCATCACCCGTTGTTTCGCAAATCGTCGTTGGTCTGGCTGGTTCTAGCCGCAGCGCTTGCCGTCGTTGCGCCGCGCGTCGTTCATGCGGAAGCGCTGCTGGTCGTGGAAGCCGATACCGGAAAGGTGCTGCAGGCGGAGAACGCCACCTATCCCTGGTATCCCGCATCGGTCACCAAGCTGATGACGGCCTATGTCACGCTAAGGGCCGTCAAGGACGGGCGCATCTCGCTGGATTCCCTGCTGACCGTGTCGCCTGTCGCGGCCGCGCAGTCGCCATCCAAGATGGGTTTCCGGCCGGGGACCCAGGTCACCGTCGATAACGCGCTGAAGATGATGCTGGTGAAGTCGGCCAACGACATGGCCGTGGTGCTCGCCGAGGGCATCGGAGGCTCGATCGACGGTTTTTCGGCTCAAATGAATCAGGCCGCGCACCGGCTCGGGATGATGCAGACGAACTACGTCAATCCGAACGGCCTGCCTGCGGAAGGTCAGATCACTTCGGCCCGCGATCTTGCGATTCTCGCCCGCGCCATCATTCGCGATCTGCCGGAATACGAATATTTCGTGCACATTCCCTCAATCCGCTTCGGCCGCAGGGTCACGCAGAATTTCAACAGGCTGATCGGACGCTACCCCGGCGCCGACGGCTTCAAGACCGGTTTCATCTGTGCGTCCGGCTACAACCTGGTCGCATCCGCCACCCGCAACGGCAAACGGCTGATCGCGGTGGTGCTCGGCGCGTCATCCGGCCAGGCGCGGGCGGTGAAAGCGGCGCAGTTGCTTGAGCGCGGTTTTGCCAACAACACACTGTCGTGGTTGCGCCCCTCGCTCGGAACGGTCGACAGTCTGATGCCGATCGACGCCTCGCCGCCGAACCTGCGCGACGAGATGTGCGGAGGGAAACGCAAACGGCCCGCCAGCGACGAGGATGAGGACACAATTGCCAGCAACGCCGCGGCCGGCGGCCCAAGCAGCGGCGAGACCGCGATCACGTTCTTCACCGCCGGACTGCAGCCGCCGATGGCAAAACCTTCGGAACTGCTGGCGGGGGCGCCCGCGGCCTCGGAACCGGTACCCGTCTATACCGGCCCGACAAAGACCGGCGCCGCGTTGATTGCCGCCGTGGCTGTGGACGCCCAAAAGCAGACCGTGCGGCCGCGCGGAAAGAAATCGCGCGTTGCGACGAAAAAGCCGGATACCGCGGCTGAGGATACCGGCAAGGACGCCAGGAAGAACGCCAGGTCCGATACCAAGTCCGATACGAAGCCTGCCGCCAAACCGGCCGCCGTCAGACACGCGAATGCCAAGCCGGCTGCCGCCCCAAAAGCTGGCGAAAAGCCGGTAGCCGCGGGCGATAAGCCCGTTGCGAAGCCGGCAAAGCCCAAGGCTGCTGCAAAGCCTGCGATCAAACCCAAGAGCACCAGCGAGGCCAAGCCGGCGGATCAAAAGACCGCCGCCGCGCCACGCAGTTAAGCCTGGTTTCGGCCCACCAGAACCGGCTCCCTC
>VAZH01000587.1 GCA_005884465.1 Alphaproteobacteria bacterium
CCCGGGCTCGTTCAGTACACGACCGATGTGCTGTTTCGCGATCTGTGGCTCCGACCTGGTTTGGCACCTAGGGACCGCAGCCTCGTCACCGTGAGCGCACTCGTCGCGACCGGCCAGGTCGCGCAGATCACCTACCACCTCAACCGCGCGATGGACAACGGCTTGACGCAGGAGCAGGCCGGCGAAGTCGTGACCCAGCTCGCCTTCTACGCGGGCTGGCCGAACGCGTTCTCCGCGCTGCCCGTCGTCAAAGAGGTGATGGAGAAGCGGCCTCGATGAAGACCATGAACCGGATATCGCGCAGACGCGCCCTCGTCGACGTGGGCGTCGCGATTGCCGCGATCGCCGGAATTCAAGCCGCCGCGGGCCAGACTCAAACCTCGCAGCCAAGGAGTGGAAACATGGAGATCAAGCGAAGCGGTTCGCAGCCATCCCGCAAAGGACCGGCGGAATGGTTCACCGGATCGGTCCGCGTCGATCCTCTCTTTCAGCCGCCCGACCCCGCGCGCGTGAGCGGTGGCCACGTTACCTTCGAGCCCGGCGCCCGGACGGCCTGGCACACGCATCCGCTCGGGCAAACCCTGCTGATTACCTCGGGTCTGGGCTGGGTGCAGCGCGAGGGCGGTCCCATCGAGGAAGTTCGACCGGGCGATGTCGTCTGGTTTCCGCCGGGCGAGAAGCATTGGCACGGAGCCGCACCGACCACGGCGATGACGCACATCGCGATCCAGGAAGCGGTCGACGGAAAGAACGTCGACTGGATGGAAAAGGTGAGCGACGAGCAATATCGCAAATAGTTTCGAAACGTCATCGTGCCCAACACGGAGACAGAAGATGCAAGCAACTGTTCTGTACGGATCGGCGAGAGATGATCTACGCGAAGAACCTGCCGCGCAACTCGCCGGCAAGCTGCATAAGAGGAATTGCGGACGATCTTCGGCAACGGATGAGGCAAAATAAAAAAAGCCTCTCCCTCGCGCCGGTCCTATTGCAGGAGAAGCGGCAGATTGAGCGGGCCGCGGAACCCGAATCCGTGCCAGCGCACGCTCGCGGGATCAGGCAAGGTCATGTTGGGGAAGCGCTCGAACAGCATGGGGAGCAGAATGTCGCCAACGGTTCGCCGGGACAGGTGCGCGCCCGCGCAATGATGCGGGCCGTTGCCAAAGGCCTGGTGAGGATTGGGCTCGCGCAGCCCGTTGTAGTTCTCGCCATCTTCGAAGACGTCCTCGTCTCGGTTGGCCGACGCCTGGATCGTCATCACGGTGTCGCCTTTCGGGATGAAGCAGCCGCGAATCTCCGTGTCCTCCATGACGAGCCGTGAACTCGCCTGGATCGGCGCCACCCACCGCACCCCTTCCTCGAACGCGGCGCGCCATTTGCCGCCTGCGCGCACGGCTTCAAGCTGATCGGGATTGGTGAACAGGCCGTAGAGGATTGTCAGCAGGGCGTCGCGCGGCTCGTTGATGCCGCCGCCGATCGCGATCTTTACATTGGCGATGATCTGGCTTTCAGGAATCGGATTCTTCGCGTTCACCATGAAAGACAGCGCTGAGGAATCCGGCTCGGCCCGCACGCGTTCGGCGTTGGCGCGGATACATTTGTCCATCTCCCCATTGGCGATGTCGGTCGCTTCGAAAGGCCCCGGCGTCCAGCCAAAATTGCCGGCGCCGTCAATCAGCGTCTGCGACCATCGCTGCATGTCCTCATCGCTCGCGTCCGGAACGCCCATCGCATGCGCCAGAATCCGCGCGGCAAGTGGTCCCGCGAGAGCGGGAAAGAGATCGACCACCTCGCCGCGCGGCAGCCGGTCAAGATACGCCGCGGCCAGTTTCGCATACAGCGGCGCCCAGACGGA
>VAZH01000591.1 GCA_005884465.1 Alphaproteobacteria bacterium
AATGGCCATGCAGATGTCGAAGTCGCAGCTAATCGAGAAGATCGCTGCTGCGAACGAACTGGCAAAGAAGGACGTGAAGGGCGTGCTAGAGACGCTGGCGACCATCGGCTATAAGGAACTAAAGAAAGCCGGGGTTTTCTTGCTTCCTGGATTTGCCAAGTTCGTCGTTATCAAGAAGCCCGCCACCAAGGCACGCGCAGGCACAAACCCTTTCACTGGCGAGCCGATGATGTTCAAGGCCAAACCGGCTCGAAAGATCGTCAGAGCACGCCCGGTCAAGGCAGCAAAAGATGCGGTATGAATGTTAAAGGGCCCTTCCCGGGCCTTTTGCATTTCAGCAATCGTTCGAAGCCGATTTCGCTCGCGCCTAATCTCGGTAAATCTGCTGCTCTTGAGCTCCAGATTTGAAACCATCTGTCCGCAGCCCAAAACAGGGAAGAAAGCATTCGTCGTTGGCTGAACATTGAAAGTTCCCACTATTGTTTTGTCGGCCTGTCTTGCGACATAAATTATCGCAGGTACGAGGCCGAAATGACGATGCTGACCGAGAAATTTGACGCTTATGGTGATGTATTGCCCGACGTTGCTCGCGATGAGCGCGAAGCGGCGAAAACGGCGTCGGTGGTTCTGAGCCGAATCGGTCAATATGCGTTTTGGCTGTTGGTCATCGTGATCGTTTCCGCCCGGGTCATCTTTTATCCGGCAAGCCCGGCTTCCGAATTTCCCAGCGCCAGGGCAGGCGTGCACGCGGCTATTCGTTAGCGGCCTGAGCGAATTTCTCGTCCGAAAAGCTGATCGATCGAACGGCACCTTCTCGAAGCCGCGGGCCGTGGCATGGCGACCGGCCACGACGAGACATAACCTCTGCCTATCCGGCTATTCGGAATAGATATTGTCTATTTTCTGCGATCTAGCGCATAATTCCTTCTCTTTGAAGGATAGCGCGTGGCCAATCAGGTCGATTCTCCAAAAAATCCCGGGTTCTATGGCGGATTGGTTGCGAAAGCCGCACCCCTGGCCTGGGGGATGGTGCTGTGCGCACTCGTCACGGTTGTAGCGCTGACAATTCAGGCTCTTGAAGAGACGCTGGTTGGCCACCCCTACGTCGAAGCCATCGTGATCGCAATCCTGCTCGGGACGACAACTCGCACGCTGTGGGAGCCGGGTAGCCGCTGGCGCGCGGGCATAGCGTTTAGCGCCAAGCAGGTGCTCGAGGTGGCCGTGGCGCTGCTTGGAGCCTCGCTGTCGATTGCCGCGATCGAGGCATCAGGTCCTGTGCTGCTTGTTGCGATCGTCACCGTCGTTGTTCTGTCGCTTGCGGCAAGCTTCGGCATAAGCCGATCGCTCGGCCTGCCGGTTCGCCTTTCGATCCTGGTCGCCTGCGGCAATTCGATATGCGGCAACTCGGCGATTGCCGCGGTAGCCCCTGTCATCGGAGCGAGCACCGACGATGTCGCCTCGTCGATTTCCTTTACGGCGGTTCTTGGCGTCATCGTGGTGTTGGGGTTGCCCCTCTTGATTCCGCTTCTGCACCTGTCGGAGACCCAATACGGGGTGCTGGCCGGAATGACGGTCTATGCGGTGCCGCAGGTGCTTGCGGCGACCATGCCGGCGGGGCTCGTGAGTACGCACATCGGCACCCTGGTGAAATTGATCAGGGTCATGATGCTCGGCCCGGTCGTCGCATGCATTGCGGTATTTGCGCGAAGTCTGCGGGGCGATCGATCGTCAGGCGTTATCGAGCCGAACAGCTTCTTCAAGATCGTGCCGTGGTTCATTGTGGGGTTCTTCGCACTGGCGACACTGCGCTCGCTGTCGCTGATACCCGACGGCGCCGTTTTCCCGCTGCAGAGGATCGCAAGCATCCTCACCATCATGTCGATGGCGGCGCTTGGTCTTGGGGTCGACTTGCGCGTGATCGGTCGGGTCGGGGGGAAAGTC
>VAZH01000592.1 GCA_005884465.1 Alphaproteobacteria bacterium
AATAGCCAGCCGGGACGGGAAATTCGCCGCCGGCGATGAAGGTAGCGGACTCGCCGGAGATTGCCGTCAGGTTCGGCTCGGCCAGCGTCTTCACGACGCCGGCGCTCTCCATCGCCCGCATGGTCGCGGTGACCGTGGGCAACCCCTTGAGGACGCTCGAGGCGCTCAGACCATTGTCGGACACCAGCGGGCGTCCGAACGCCGTAAACGGGTTGCTGTTGTTGAAGTTCACGACCGCGGTGCCGTAATTCATGCTGGCCGAGAGATCGACGCCCATCTGCTTGACGATGTCGCGTCGGACTTCCGAGACATTGACCTTCAGCATCACCTGGTCGCGGCCGCGAACCACGATCGAGTTGACGACTTTTTCGCTCCCGCCAACCAGCCGCGCGGCGATTTCGCCGGCTTGCTGGGCTTCGACCGGGCTCGACACCGAGCCGGTCAGCATCACGCTGTCGCCGACGCCATCGATCTGGATTCCCGGCATCGACTGCCGCAGCGCGGTACGCACGCCGTTGAGGTCACGCTTGACCGCGATATCGTAGGAGGCGACCTGCTGGCCGTCGGCATCGAAAAACACGACGTTGGTCTGACCGACCGCGCCGCCGATGATATAGGCGCGTTGCGAGGAACGAACGACGGCATTGGCGATCTTCGGGTCGGCGACCAGCACATCCTTCACGTCGCGCGGCAGGTCGACGACCACGGACTTGCCGATGCCGAGCGACAGGAAGCGCATCTTGACCGGGCCGATGGCGGAGGTTGTCACCGGATCCTTCTCGGACTCGGCTGCGACGACGGGCAGCAGCGGAGCGAGCGTCAGCGCGGCGGCGGCCGACAACAACAGGGTGCGCGCCGCTACGGTTCGCATCGCTGACTGATTTTCCCCAAACTTCATCTCGGGCGTCCTTTCGGTCACTTCTGTGCCGTCGTTTGATTGGCGACCCCGTAGCGAACCACGTTGACGCTCCCGTTTCGTTTTTGAACTTGCTCTTCGGAACGGCCTTCGGCCGTCGCGTTGATATCGGTGATGCTGCGCAGCGCGAGTGCCAGCGTGCCGCTCTGGCGTGCGCGCGCCAGCGTCTCGGCCTGCTCGGGCTTCAGTTCGAGCGTGACGGTGCGGCCGACGAGGGTGTTGATGCCCTCTTTTTCCTTCGGCGCCTGATCGATCGCCAGCACACGGATGTTGGAGAGAATGATTTCGGATTGGACAGCGTCGCCTCCGCTGCGCTCCGGATTCTTTTCGCGCTTGGAGAGGATGACGTCGACGCGGTCGTTGGGCAGGATGAAGCCGCCGGCGCCGGTTTCCGGCGATATTTCGGTCGAGATCGCCCGCATGCCGCTCGGCAGGATGGCCGCCATGAAGCCGGAGCCGTTGGCCTTGACGAGCTTCTGCTCACGGATCGGCTCGCCTGCGATGAAGGGAGCGCGTGCGATCGAACCGGCGATTTCCTTGATGGCCTCGGCCCTGCTGGCGCGGTTGACCAGATTGCTGCCGGCCGACGCCGGCCAGGTCTGCCATTGCAGGTCCTCGGGCTTGAC
This sequence comes from Alphaproteobacteria bacterium, assembly GCA_005884465.1. Classification (GTDB taxonomy): domain Bacteria; phylum Pseudomonadota; class Alphaproteobacteria; order Rhizobiales; family Xanthobacteraceae; genus Bradyrhizobium. The sequence continues at coordinate 1,543 of VAZH01000592.1, forward strand.
CGGCTGGCCGAGCCCGATGTCGGACTTCGCGACCAGAATCTCCACCGTCGGCAACTGCGCGACCGGTTCGGCCACGGGCCGCGATTTATCTTCCGCGCCACGGGCGAGATAGGCGGCGACACCGCCGGCACTCAGGGCGATGATCAGAACGACGACACGTGCGATATTCATACGCTTTACAACTCTTACGCAGGGACGCCCCAACTGCACGGCAATGACAGCCATCCCCGGAGGTATGACTAGGCATCAAAGGTATAAGGGAACTTGAGGCGTGAAATTTTTGGTTGATTGGACGGCGGGTTTCGCCGTCATGGTGAACGGGTGGTTATCGTTTAGAGACAACCACTCCGCAAAAGCCCGGAGCCCGTTCGCTGTGGGCGCGTCAGCGGTCGAATTCGCCGATAGAGGCCAATAGAGATGGACGTGCGATTCGGATGCCTATCGGCATCAAGCCTGACGCTGCTATGATGCGCGAGCCTCGTCCTGAGGCTCGGTCTCCGCGAAGCCTGCCTGCAAGACCTCGTCGCGCTTATGGCGCAGATGCGCGCGCAGAATATGCGACAGCCCCACGCCGTCACGGCGTTGCAGCGCATTGAGGATCGCTTCGTGCTCCTGCACCGCCAGCGCCCAGCGCCGCGGCGTCATCGGCGTGACGTAGCGCGCGCGGCGAATGCGGGCCGTGACGGAATCATAGAGGCCGGACAGCACCGGGTTGCCGGCCGCCGCGATGATCGCCTCGTGGATATAGCGGTTGCAGCGGTAGTACTGCAGAAGGTCGCGATCCCCGTAGTGCCGGACCATCGCGGCGTGGGCGGCGGCGACGTCGGCGATCTCGGCATCCGTGATGCGCTCGCAGGCGAGTTCGCCGGCCAACGCTTCAAGCCCCTGGCACACCTCGAACAGGTCGCGCATGTCCTTGTCGGTCATCCTGGCCGCGCGCGAGCCGCGGTTCGGCAGCAATTGAACCAGGCCCTCGGCGGCGAGCACCTTGAGGGCTTCGCGCAGCGGCGTGCGCGAGATCTGCAGCTTTTCACAGAGGTCGCGCTCGGGAATCCGCGCGCCCGGTGGAATCTCGCCATCGAGCAGCATGGCGCGGACGCGGCCTACCACTTCATCATGAAGCATCGCCGTCAAAATCCAGTTTGAATGCAAAAATGACTATATCACCGTGTTCTGGTGAGTTCCAGCTTGATAAATCGAATTTTTGCATTCATAATTGGTTA
>VAZH01000568.1 GCA_005884465.1 Alphaproteobacteria bacterium
TTATTCTCAACAACATTCGAAGAGAAGTTGCTCATTATGGTCGATTGGTCGGACGACAGGATTGCCGCGCTTTCAGATCAGGATCTGAAGAACCTGCTTGTCAATGCGGAACGGAAATCTGCCGCCGACGTGATTGCGCAATGCAAGGCCGAAATGGAGAAGCGCGATGCCGCAAAGCCCCGCAAGGCATCCAAGCCGCGCACCGAACTGAAGGAATTCGAGCACGACATGTCCGCGCAGCTTGCCGCGGTCGGCAAAGAGATGGCCGAGAAGTACGACCTCTCGGAAGAAACCGCGAAAGCAAAATCGGCGGGCGTGAAGGGATTTCGGTCCCACAAGCTTCTGGATGCCAAGGGCTATGCGAAACTTGGCGGGCATCAGAGAGACGGGACGGTCGCAGTCGACCGCTATATCTCCTACCGGCGGGGCAACGACATCGTGACGCTGGGTGTCTGGCTGTTGAAGGATGCGCCGATCGAGAACCATGAGTTTCATGTCAGCGCGCCGGCCGAAATGATCGAAGGCGGCAAAACCTTCTCCGAAGTCCGCCCTGGCATCTCGGAAAAAGATCTGCAGGAGACGCGGCACATCCGCGCCTTCAAGGATTTGCCGAGCGCGGCTGCGGCGTTCGACGCGGCGCTGGCGAAAATCACGGCCTGACATTCAAGCCTGCAATTGCAGGAAATTTGAAACCGTCATTGCGAGCGCAGCGAAGCAATCCAGTTTGCTCATTGAAAGAAAAAGCTGGATTGCTTCGTCGCTTAGTTCCTCGCAATGACGAAAAAACAATCGGAGGAAATAACCATGGCGCAATCTGCAAAACGTGTCGTTCTTGCCTCTCGCCCCGTGGGCGAGCCAAAGGCGTCGGATTTTCGCTTCGAGGATTACACGCTGCCGACACCGGGCGAGGGCCAGGTGCTTTTGCGCACCGTCTGGCTGTCGCTCGATCCCTATATGCGTGGGCGCATGAGCGAGGGCCCGTCCTATGCGGCGCCGGTGCCGATCGGCGGCGTGATGGAGGGCGGCACGGTGTGCGAGGTGATCGCCTCGAACAATCCTTCCTTTGCCAAGGGCGACATCGTTCTCGCGCACACGGGTTGGCAGACGCACGCGCTATCCGATGGCAGGGGCCTGCGCAAGATCGATGCGAAACTCGGACCGGTCTCGACCGCGGTGGGCGTGCTCGGCATGCCCGGCATGACCGCCTATACGGGGCTGCTCGAAATCGGCAAGCCGCAGCCCGGCGAAACCGTCGTTGTGGCTGCAGCCTCCGGCGCGGTCGGCTCGGCGGTCGGGCAAATTGCGAAGATCAAGGGCGCGCGTGCCGTCGGCATCGCCGGCGGCAAGGAAAAATGTGACTACGTCAAGCGCGAGCTCGGCTTCGATGACTGCCTCGATCATCGCGATCCCAATCTCGCGGCAAAACTGAAGGAGGCCTGCCCAAAGGGCATCGACGTCTATTTCGAGAATGTCGGCGGCGCGGTGTTCGAGGCGGTATTTCCGCTGCTGAACGCGTTCGCGCGCATTCCCGTGTGCGGCCTGATCGCGCAGTACAACGACACCGAGGCGAAGGTGCCGAAATGGGCCTCGTCGATGATGGTCTCGGTATTGAGAAAACGCCTGACGATCAGGGGTTTTATCGTCAGCGATTTCGCCGCGCGCCATGCGGATTTTCTGCGCGACATGTCGGCCTGGTTGCGCGAGGGCAAGGTCAAGCACCGCGAATTCATCACCGAGGGGCTGGACAGCGCCCCCGGCGCATTCATGGGGCTTCTGAAAGGCGCCAATTTCGGCAAGCAGCTGGTGCGGGTCGGGCCGGACAGGGCGTGAGAGCCGCGGCGCCTTGATCGATGGGGCCTGCTAGCTGCTCGGAGCTACACTGATCAGGGAATCCAGGTCGACATCGATCTGGCCCGGCGCTCGAACGTGACGAACCTCAAAACTGTCGGGCTGGAAACGATACTCGACCAGCCCGACCTCCTTGATG
>VAZH01000080.1 GCA_005884465.1 Alphaproteobacteria bacterium
ATCGACGAAATCGAGCGCCGCGGGAATTTCGTGCTTGCCAAGCTTGCCCGTGAGAAACGCCTTCAGCTCGTCCAGGGTGAACGGATCGGCGCCGCCGCGCAATTTGACAAATGCCTTCGCCGCCTCGCCGCGGTAATCGTCGGGAATCCCGATCACGATTACTTCGTGCACCGCGGGATGCTCATAGATCGCCTGCTCGATCATCTGCGGATAGACGTTGAAGCCGCCGGAGATGATCATGTCCTTCTTGCGATCGACCAGATAGAAATAGCCGTCACTGTCCATGTAGCCGATATCGCCGGTCAGGAACCGGTCGCCGACGAAAGCGTCCGCTGTTTCCTGCGGCCTGTTCCAGTAGCCCCTGGTGACGTTCGGTCCCCTGATGCGGATTTCGCCGACCTTGCCCGGCGGCAGGACTTTTCCGGGATCGTCGAGCGCGACGACGTCCATTTCGATGCCGGGCAGCATCAGCCCGATCGATCCCGGTTTTTCCGGTCCCTCCTGCGGATGGGCAGTGCCGGGCGAACAAGTCTCGGTCATGCCCCAGCCGCTCTTGAGCTTCATGTTGGTCTTGCGCTCGAAAATCTTGGCAACCTCGACCGGCAGCGGCGCGCCGCCCGATCCGCAACTGACCAGCGACGACAGATCGCGACTCTCGAGATCGGGAAGACTTGCAATCGCGATCCACATCGTGGGAACGCCGGGAAAGGCGGTCGCGCGCTTGACCTCGATGTCGCGCATCACGGCTTCGACGTCGAAGCGCTGATGCAGCGAGATCAGATCGCCGCGCTCCAGGCTGCGCAAGAGGATCACGGTCAGCGCGAAGATATGAAACAGCGGCAGCACGCAGATGACGCGCTCGATGGCGTCGCGTTTGGTCCGCGCCGCCGTGCCCCATACGTCATAGATCGACACCGCCGATGTCAGATTGCCATGGCTGAGCATGGCGCCCTTCGGCAAGCCGGTGGTGCCGCCGGTATATTGCAACAGCGCGACGTCATCGACCGAGATCTTTGGCCACTGCGCCGGCCTGGTGGCGCCTGCTACGAAGGTCTTGAACTTGACGATCGCCGGATGATCCGGGATCGGCGTGTGCGGGTTGCCGACCGCGCCCCAATCGTCGTCCTCGCAGACGATCAGCCGATCGAGCAGGCCTTTTTGCAAAAATTTCAGCGCCATCGGCAGCAGCGCGGCGAGATCGGTGGTGACGAGAATGCGCGCGCCGCTGTCGCTCAATTTATGCGATAGCGCGCGTTCGCCGTCGAGCGGGGAAAGATGCACGACGCGCGCGCCGGCTTTCAGCGCGCCGAAGAAGTTCACGGGATGATCGGGCGAGTTGCCGAGGAACAGCGCCACCGAAGCATTCTTGCCGTAACCGGCGCGCAGGAACGCCGACGCCGCGACTTCGACCATGGCTTCCAGTTCAGCGTAGCTGATCGGGCGGTCGCGGAATTCGATCGCCGGCCGCGCGCCGTATTGCGCCGCGGCCTTCGACAACAGGTCAGGCAGCGTTCCCCGCGCGATCGGATCGTCCCAATGGACACCTTCCGGATAAAATCTTTCGCCGGGATGGGTCATGAAAGCTTTCGGCGAGACACAACAAAGAAATTGTCATTCCGGGGCGCGCGGAGCGCGAACCCGGAATCCATAACCACGATCAGGAGTATGGATTCCGGGCTCGCGCCAAGTGGCGCGCCCCGGAATGACGCGTGGTTAGAGGGCGCCATCAAGCCGCTTTCGCTGTTTGCCCAAGCGACGCAAATGTCTTGCCTTCGGCCGCGAGGCGCTTGAGCAACGGTGCCGGTTCGAGCGAGGGATCGTTGGTCTCCCTGGCGTAGTACGACAGCCGGTCGGCGATGTGCTTGAGGCCGACCTGGTCGGCATAATACATCGGGCCGCCGCGGTAGATCGGCCAGCCGTAGCCGTAGATCCAGATCACGTCGATGTCGCTCGGACGCGCCGCGACACCCTCCTCGAGAATCCGCGCGCCCTCGTTGATCATCGGATACATCATGCGCTCGAGAATTTCCTCGTCGCTGACCGCGCGGCGCTTGCGCCCGAGCCGCTGCAGGGTCTCGTCGATCAGTTTTTCAACTTCCGGATCGGGCAGCGGCGCGCGCGAGCCGCCCTCGTACTTGTAATAACCCTTGCCGGTCTTCTGGCCGAAGCGGCCGGCTTCGCACAGCGCGTCGGCGATCTCCGACTTGATGCCGCGATCCTTGCGCGAGCGCCAGCCGATGTCGAGGCCGGCGAGATCGCCCATCGCGAACGGACCCATCGGCATGCCGAACCTGGTCACGACCGCGTCGACCTGCTGCGGCAGCGCGCCTTCGAACAATAACTTCTCCGCCTGCTTGCCGCGCTGCGCCAGCATGCGATTGCCGACAAAACCGTCGCAGACGCCGACCACCGCCGGTACTTTGGCGATCTTGCGCGCCACCGCAACCGCGGTCGTCAGCGCGTCCGGCGCAGTCTTTGCCGCGCGCACGATCTCGCACAGCTTCATGACGTTCGCCGGGCTGAAGAAATGCATGCCTAGCACGTCCTGCGGACGTTTTGTCTCCTTGGCGATCTCATCGATGTTAAGGTAGGAGGTGTTGCTGGCGAGAACCGCGCCCGGTTTTGCAAACTTGTCGAGTTGGCCGAACACCTCTTTCTTGATCGCCATGGTCTCGAACACGGCTTCGATGACGAGGTCCGCGTCCTTGACGTTCTCGAGGCCCACCACGCCGTTGATCAGGCCCATGCGCTTGGCGGGCGCGTCGGCGGGAATGCCGCCGCGCGCCGCGGTCGCCTCGTAATTCTTCTGCATCACGCCCATGCCGCGCTTGAGCTGCTCTTCGCCGGTCTCGATCAGCGTCACCGGGATACCGGCATTGGCGAACGACATCGCGATGCCGCCGCCCATGGTGCCGGCGCCGATGATGGCGACGCGCTCGACATTGCGCGGTTTTGTCCCTTCCGGGACGCCAGCGATCTTGGCCGCCTCGCGCTCGGCGAAGAAGGCATAACGCTGCGCCTTCGACTGGTCGCTGGATACCAGCTTCAGAAATCCCTCGCGCTCCTTTTTCAGTCCCTCGTCGAACGGCAGATCGATGGCGGCGCCGACCGCATCCGCCGCGGCAAACGGCGCTTCCAGCCCGCGCGCTTTCTTGGTCAGGGCCGCGACCGCGTTGGTGAAGATCGAGCGGTCGGCTTTTGCCGCCGCCAGCTTGCTGTCGTCGTCGCGCAGCTTGCGCAAGGGCCGTTTCTCCGCCAGCACCTTGCGGGCAAACGCCTCGCCGCCTGAGGCCGGGCCTTCGACGATTTCCTCGATCAGGCCGTTTTTCAACGCTTCGCTCGCGCCGATCGGATCGCCGCTGACAATCATCTTGACCGCGAGCTCGGGACCGACCGCGCGCGGCAGGCGCTGGGTGCCGCCCGCGCCCGGCAGCAGGCCGAGTTTCACTTCCGGCAGGCCAAGCCGTGCGTCCCTGGTCGCCACGCGGAAGTGGCAGGCGAGCGCGACCTCGAGACCGCCGCCGAGCGCGGTGCCATGAATGGCGGCAACGATCGGTTTCGGTGAGTTCTCCATCTCGGTCAGCACTTCATGCAGACCGGGAGGTTTTGGCGGCTTGCCGAATTCGGTGATGTCGGCGCCGGCGATGAAGGTGCGGCCGGCGCAGGTCAGAACGATGGCCTTCACTTCCGGATCGGCGATGGCGCTCTTCATGCAATCGAGGATGCCGCCCCGGACCGCAGCGCTGAGCGCGTTTACCGGAGGATTGTTGACCGTGACGATGGCGACAACGTCATGACGCTCGAGCTTGACCACTTCGTTCACGCTACTCTCCCTGGCTATCCCGTTTTTGATGAATTTCGCACTGCGGAATTTAATTCCACATCTTGACATGGAGGGTTATTTTGAAGCACGTCCCTTGTCAACGAGGTCCGCACAGCAGCAGGCAATGAAACGTCCAGGCAAGAAGGTGGCGAGCGATCGCAGCTTCGTCGTCGCGCTTTCCCGCGGCCTTGATGTGTTGCGCGCATTCCATCCCAACGACGGGCTTCTTGGCAATCAAGAGATCGCGGCCCGTACGAACTTGCCAAAGCCTACCGTTTCGCGGCTGACCTACACCTTGACCAAGCTGGGCTACCTTACACCCGTTCCGCGGTTCGAGAAATATCAGTTGGCGCCCTCGGCCATGGCGCTCGGGTATGCCGCCCTTGCGAACCTCGGGGTCCGGCATTTGTCCGAAGCTTACCGCGAGGAAGTCATGCGCGAAACCGGCGGCGCGGTCGCGGTCGGTGGCCGCGACCGTCTCAGCATGATTTATTTCGGCCAGAGCCGCAACGGTCTCACGCTGGGCGTTCAACTGGACGTCGGTTCGCGAATTCCGATTGCGACCACCGCGATGGGCCGCGCCTATATCTGGGCACTGCCGAGCGAGGAGCGTGCGTCACTATTACGCGAACTCCGCGAGCACTATGGCAGCCGCTGGCCAAAGATGCGCGATGGCATCGAACGGGCCGGCGAAACGGTCGCGAAACTGGGATTTGCGATCTCGGCCGGCGAGTGGCAGAACGACGTGCACGCGGTCGGCGTTGCACTAAAACTCAATGACGGAACCGGTCCTTACGCCTTTAATTGTGGTGCCCCCGCATTCCGTTTCACGGAAGACCGGCTATGCAACGATATTGGACCTCGCCTCGTGGCGATGGTAAGGAACATCGAGGCGGCGCTGGGCGGCGCGATGCCGCAATCAAAAAAAGACGACAACAAAAAGTTGAAAGCAGGAGGGAAAGTTGCACGTATGGTCGAGGGGATCAGGTAGCCTTCATCGTTGTGACCGGCGACGCCATCCGCCGGGTCATTTTCGCCCAACTGTTCATTTGGGCGGGACGAGATGACGCAGGCACAGCTCGGCAGGGCACAGGATCCCCTGCTTGCGGTTCGCGACGTCAGCGTCGTGTTCGGCGGTATCATCGCGCTGAATGGCGTGTCCTTCGACATGGATCAGGGCCAGATCCTCGGCCTGATCGGGCCTAACGGCGCCGGCAAGACCACGCTGTTCAATTGCCTGAGCCGGCTCTACCAGCCGAGCTCCTGCGACATTCTCATGGAAGGCCAGAGCATCCTGTCGCGTCCGCCGCACAGGATCGCGGAAATCGGCATCGGCCGCACCTTTCAGAACGTCGCGCTGTTTCCCAATCTGTCGGTGCTCGACAACGTTCGGGTCGGCACGCATTCCCGCACCAACAGCGACATTATCAGCGACTCGCTGAGACTGGCCTGGGTCCGCCGCGGCGAGGCCGAACTCAACGAGCGCGTCCACGAAATCGTCAGCTATCTCGACCTCGACGACGTCGCCCATGTCACGGTTTCCGGCCTGCCGTTCGGCACCCAGAAGCGCGTGGAGCTGGCGCGGGCGCTTGCCGCCGAACCGAAGATCCTGCTGCTTGACGAACCCGCCGGCGGCCTCAACCACGAGGAAGTCCACGTGCTTGGCGATCTGATTCGCCGGATTCGCGACGAACGCCACGTGACCATCCTGCTGGTCGAACATCATATGGGCCTGGTGATGTCGATCGCCGACCATGTGGTCGCGCTGAATTTCGGCCGCAAGCTCGCCGAGGGAACGCCGGCCGCGGTGCAATCCGACCCGGATGTCATCAGGGCCTATCTCGGGAGCAAGGACCAATGACCGCGATGCTCAACATCAAGGATCTCAGGGCCTATTACGGCCAGGTCCAGGCGCTTCACGGCCTTGAGTTTGCCCTTAATCAAGGAAGCGTGACCACGCTGCTCGGCGCCAACGGTGCGGGCAAGACCACCACGCTGCGCGCGATCTGCAACATGGTGCGCTCGACCGGCGCCATCGAATTCGACGGCGCCCCGCTCGCCGGCCGCTCGACCGAAAACATCGTCCGTCTCGGCATCGCCCATGTGCCGCAAGGCCGCGGCACATTCACGACCATGACGGTGGAAGAAAATCTTCAACTCGGCGCCATCACGCGAAAAGACAAGGCCGGCGTGGTTTCCGACATCGAACGCATGTACGACCATTTTCCGGTGCTGAAGCAGCGGCATACCCAGCAGGCGGGCACGCTGTCGGGCGGCGAACAGCAGATGCTCGCGGTCGCCCGCGCCCTGATGCTGCGCCCGAGGCTGATGCTGCTGGACGAGCCGTCGTTCGGCCTGGCACCGCTGATCGTGCGCGACCTGTTCAAGATCCTCGGCAAGATCAATCGCGAGGACAAGGTCACCATTCTGGTGGTCGAGCAGAACGCGCAATTGGCGCTGGAGCTCGCCGACAAGGCCTTTGTGATCGAAACCGGACGGATCGTAATGTCGGGAAGCGCGAACGAGATCGCGAACAACGAAGACGTCCGTAAATCCTATCTGGGTTACTAACGGAGCGCGGCCATGGAGCTTTTTACCAATCAAGTTCTGGCCGGCATCGCCACCGGCGCGATCTATGCCTGCATGGCGCTCGCGGTGGTCATGATCTACCAGGCGATCGATCATCTCAATTTCGCCCAGGGCGAAATGGCGATGTTCTCGACCTTTGTTTGCTGGCAGCTGATGCAATGGGGCGTGCCCTATTGGGGAGCGTTCCTGATCACGCTGGTATTTTCGTTCGCCGGCGGTATCGCGATCGAGCGGCTGCTGTTCAAGCCTCTGGCGAAGGCGCCGATCCTGACCAACGTGGCCGGCTTCATCGCGTTGTATGCGATCATCAACAGCGTCGCCGGCTTGATCTGGGACTTCACGATCAAGCAATTCCCGACGCCGTTCGGATCGTCGCCGTTTCTCGGCAGTCAGCTGATCTCGACCCATCAGGCCGGCATGATCGGCGTCACGCTGATGTTGCTTGTTCTGCTCTTCGTTTTCTTTCGGTTTACGCGAATGGGCCTGGCAATGCGCGCTGCCGCCTCGCTGCCGGAATCGGCGCGATTGGTCGGCATCAATACCAGCTGGATGATAGCGCTGGGCTGGGGCATGGCGGCCGCGATCGGCGCCATCGCCGGCATGCTGATCGCGCCGGTGGTGTTTCTGGAGCCGAACATGATGTTAGGTGTGCTGATCTACGGATTTGCCGCCGCCGTGCTCGGCGGGCTGACCAGTCCGCTCGGTGCGGTGGTCGGAGGCTTCCTGGTCGGCGTCTTCGAGAACCTCGTCGGGACCTATATCCCCGGCGTCGGCAATGAACTGAAACTGCCGATCGCGCTGGCGCTGATCGTCACTGTCCTAGTTGTCAACCCCGCCGGTCTGTTTGGCCGGCCCATCGTGAAGCGAGTTTGATCATGAGCGCTGTTGAGGACGTCGTCACCGAAGCACCGGCCGTCGAGGCCGTTCCCAAGCGGGCCATGACGCTCGGCTACGGTACTTCGCTGGTGATGCTGGGATTGCTGATCGTAGCGCCCATGTTCGTGAAGAACTTCATCATCTTCCAGCTCACGATGTTGCTGATCTATGGGCTCGCGGTTCTGGCGCTGAACATTCTGACCGGCGGTAGCGGCCAGTTTTCGCTGGGCCAGAGCGCGTTTTACGCAGTCGGCGCCTATACCTCGGCGATCCTGATGGAACACGTCGGCATGAATTACGCGCTGACGCTGCCGATCGCGGGCATCGTCTGCTTCGGTTTTGGATTTCTGTTCGGCCAGCCGGCGCTGCGTTTGAGCGGGGTCTATCTGGCGCTGGCGACCTTCGCATTGGCGACCGCCATGCCGCAGCTGTTGAAGCTCGGATATTTCGAGCACTGGACCGGCGGCGTCCAGGGTCTGGTGGTGACCAAACCCGATGCGCCGTTCGGTCTGCCGATGTCGCAGGACATGTGGCTGTACTATTTCACCCTCGTTGTCACGATCGCGATCTATATCTTTTCCGTCAATCTGCTGAGGTCGCGCTCCGGCCGCGCCTTCATGGCGATCCGCGACAATGAAATCGCGGCGTCCGCCATGGGCATCGACGTCGCGCTGTACAAGACACTAGCGTTCGGCGTCAGCGCCGGCATCACCGGCGTTGCCGGCGGCCTGGGTGCGATCACCGTGCAGTTCGTCGCGCCGGACGGCTACACCATCTCGCTCGCGATCAACCTGTTTCTCGGCATGGTGGTCGGCGGCGTCGGATGGCTGCCCGGATCGATCGTCGGTTCGGCCTTCATCATCTTCGTGCCGAACATCGCGGAGGGAATCTCGAAGGGCCTCTCCGGCGCCGTGTTCGGCATACTCCTGTTCCTCGTCATCTTCCTGGTGCCGCACGGCGCAAGGCAGGTCGCCATCGTTGCCCAGCAACTGATCGGCAAACTCAAGAAAAACTAAACTGAGGAGAACTTATGCTTTCTAAACAAAAACTACGTATCGCCGCATTCTCGACGGCGGTCATCGCCTTCGCTGCCATGAGCGGCAGTGCACTCGCCCAGAAGAAATACGACACCGGGGCGACCGATGCCGAAATCAAGATCGGCAACATCATGCCCTATAGCGGTCCCGCCTCCGCCTACGGCGTGATTGGCAAGACCGAAGAGGCCTACTTCAAGAAGATCAATGCCGAAGGCGGTATCAACGGCCGCAAGATCAATTTCATCAGCTATGACGACGGCTACAGCCCGCCCAAGGCCGTAGAGCAGGTACGCAAGCTGGTGGAGAGCGACGAGGTTCTGCTGGTTTTCAATTCACTGGGCACGCCGTCGAACTCGGCGATCCAGAAATATCTCAACGCCAAGAAGGTGCCGCAGCTGTTCGTCGCCACTGGCGCGACCAAGTGGAATGACCCCAAGAACTTTCCCTGGACCATGGGCTGGCAGCCCAGCTATCAGAGCGAAGCGCGGATTTATGCGAAGTATCTGATCAAGGAGAAGCCGGACGCCAAAATCGCGATCATGTTTCAGAACGACGATTTCGGCAAAGACTACCTCAAGGGCCTGAAGGACGGGCTCGGCGCCAAGGCGTCGATGGTCATTGCTGAAGAAAGTTACGAGCCCACGGAGCCGACGATCGATAACCACATCGTCAAGCTGAAAGCCACTGGCGCCGACGTCTTCATCAGCATCACCACCCCGAAGTTCGCGGCGCAGGCGATCAAGAAGCTTGCCGAGATCGAATGGAAGCCGCTGCATATTCTCTCCAACGTCTCAGCCTCCGTCGGCTCCGTGATCAAGCCGGCGGGCTTTGAGAATGCGGAAGGCATTCTCTCGGCCGCCTATGCCAAGGACGGCGCGGACTCGCAGTGGGACAACGATCCCGGCATGAAGAAATTCTTTACGTTCCTTGAGAAGTATTATCCCGAAGCCAACAAGCTCGATGGCTCCGTGGTGTACGGCTACGGCGTGGCCCAGACCATGGTGAAGGTCCTTGAGATGTGCGGCGACAATCTGACCCGCGAAAACGTCATGAAGCAGGCGGCGAGCCTGAAGGGCTTTGCGCCCGACACCTTGCTGCCCGGCGTGACGATCAGCACCTCACCGACCGACTTCGCCCCGATCGAGCAGCTTCAGATGATGCGGTTCAAGGGCGAGAAATGGGAGCTGTTCGGCGACATCATCAGCGGGGAACTCAGCCACTAAAGTTCGCAGGGGTTGCCAGCCCCTTCGACCAAATAAAGCCTCCTGCGACCCCGTCGCAGGGGGCTTTTTCTTGATGGGCACCTGGAGAAGGTATTCAATGAGGGCAAGAGCCGAGAAGCGCTTCCAGTCAAAACAAGACGCATTCAACCGAGACCAGGGAGACCCACATGCCTGCTATCCAATTGCGATTGGGGGCTTTTTCGGCCGCCATCGCTATGCTCGCGGTAATCAGCAGCGGCGCGCTTGCGCAAAAGAAATACGACACCGGGGCCACCGATACC
>VAZH01000569.1 GCA_005884465.1 Alphaproteobacteria bacterium
ACACCGCCGCCGCTGCAAAGGAAACGGCCAAGGCGACCCAGACGAAGAAGGCCGACACCGCCAAAGCGGCGAGCGAGGCGAAGCTGGCGCTCGAGTCTGCGTCGATGTTCATCAGCCGCGCGACGCAGAAGCTTTACGTGCGGCGCAACACGCATAAACAATGGCCGGACGGAGGCGAGGTGTTCGATGCGACCATCGAGGTTCCGGTCACGATCCGCAATCCCGACAAGCGGATCGGCACGCATGTGTTCACCGCGGTCGCGCGCAATGACGCGGGCCTGCGCTGGACCGCGGTCACGATCGACAACGGGGACGACGCCAAGAACGCGCTCGACCGCATCACCATCCCGCAGGATGTGCTCGATCGCATCGCGCCGACCGCATTGCCGCGATCCTCGATCGTCATCTCGGACGAGCCGCTGAGCGGCGAGACCAACTATCGCACCGAGTTCGTCGCGGTGCTGAACAACCAGCCGCAGGGCGGCTTTGTGACGCGCCGGCCGACGGCCGATATCGCCGTTGCGAGCGGCAACTTCTGGGGCGACGACGGCTTGGGGTCCCTTTTCCAGCCCAATTGGAACTCCCAGACTGGCAATACGCGGCGGCGCGGCGGCCAGTACTATTATCAGGTGCAACGGGGCTGGTGGTAAGATGCGGCACGCCGCGCGTAGGCCGCATGTCCGCTCCGGGGTCAAACTGAGAAGACCTCGGTATGAGCAAATGTTTTCCGCTCTTCCTACAATAGCGGACATTCCTGGGTGGTAGCGTGAGAGGTCCCAGTGTGGCTAGAGAGCCCGTTACTTTCGCTCATCCAACAGGGATTCGAACCTGGGGCAAGCTGGGTTGCAAGTTACCCCTCTGGCGCTTCACTTTCCAAATTATACTAGATCGACGAGGTACGAAGCTTTGGAAAAAAATGCCGTCTCCAAGCAACAAACCGGCTAGCTCAGCACTCTCAGGTACAGTCTGGTTTTTAGAAAGGCCCAACTTTATTGAGGGATTTGCGGCCATCCCGCCCATGGAGAAAGCGGAGGACCGAAAGTGTTGGCGGAGGGAGAGGAACTGGGGTCGAACCTTCTCCACGCAGGCCAGCGTAGTCCAGCGTACCCTAGCGAAGCGGAGCGTATGGCGGAGACAGCGGAACTGGGCTCCAACAATCTCTCGCACGATCTCGCTAGAGTTGGTACCATTCCGGCATATCAAAAGTTCTGGCATGTGGACGGCCCGCAATTTTTGCCTGCACAGCGGGACGCCGCTGCTGGTGAAAAAAAGCGGCTCAAATGTTGGTTATTCTGCCCTAGGTTCTGCGCGCGACGTTCCGCGAGGAGTGTGGCGATACGTACGGCTTCAATGCTGTTTGGACAGCACCAATCCTTTGCGCGGCAGAGATGGACCCTACCGGCCGCGCCATAGCGATGGAGGCGATCCATGCGACTCGGCTCAAGCGCCCTTGTAGACGGTGCAACGATCCCGCGGCGCTTCACTTGCGATGGTGAAGACCTTTCCCCGCCGCTCGAGTGGACCGGCGCCCCGGCGGGGGCCCGAAGCTTCGTCCTTCTCTGTGACGACCCTGACGCGCCCGCGGGCACCTGGCATCATTGGGCAGCCTATGACATCCCGGGCGAGCACGTCGGGCTTGCGGAAGGCGCCAGCCGGCACGCAGACAAGGAAGGCTTCAAGCAAGCGATCAACGACTTCCACCGATCGGGTTATGGTGGTCCCTGCCCGCCTCCCGGCCACGGCCCTCACCACTATCACTTCCGGCTGCTCGCGCTCTCGATCGATCACCTCCCGCTGCGCAAGGATCCCTCATGCCGGGACGTCGAACGCGAGGCCCGCAAGCATCTGATTGCCGGGGCGACGCTGACCGGACTGTATGAACGCTGATGGTTTCCGCGCGCGCGAGCCCAACCAGGAGGCCGCCGAGACCATTGCGCTCTCTCCGGCCAGTTGAGGAAGGGACCCGGGTCCTGATGAACCCATCGCGGTAGAGTCGGCCGGCACTGCCATGAGAATCTTTCTTTGCGGGGACGTGATGACGGGGCGAGGCATTGACCAAGTGCTTTCGCGTCCTTGCGACCCTCGCCTTCACGAGAGGCACGTCACATCAGCCGCTGACTATGTCCGGTTGGCGGAGCAGGCGAATGGACCGATCCCGACGTCAGTCGAATTTCCCTACATCTGGGGCGCAGCTCTGGACGAATTCAAGCGCGCGCCGCCGGACGCACGCATCATCAATCTCGAAACCAGCATCACACGCAGCAGCGTCTATATCCCTAAAGGCATCAACTACAGAATGAGCCCAGAGAACGCCGGCTGTCTGGCCGCGGCTGGAGTGGACTGCTGCGTGCTTGGCAACAACCACATGCTCGATTGGGGACGTGCCGGACTATGCGACACCCTGGCGACTCTC
>VAZH01000588.1 GCA_005884465.1 Alphaproteobacteria bacterium
GGCTTATGATGAACAAATCATTGCGCGGGCCGGACGCGGAGTCCAGCGACAAGCACGGATATGGTTTCCGCGGGTCTTTCCTCGGAATTCAATCGGAGCAAGTCTCTTTTTTGACGCGTTTTCGCGAACCGGTACCCACTTCGCTCGAAAACGCTTTCGAAGCAAAAAAAGAGCCGCCGGAAAACCGGCGGCTTTGAAAGTTGATAACAGGGAGGCGTCAAACAGAGTGGACAGGAGCCACTCGGTGTCCAAACAAGGACAGTTCCCAGTCATAAACTCGAAAGCTTAATGTGGAGTAAACGAGCGATTATTTTGATGTAGTGATGGCCGCTCTCGCTATCCTCGTTGCACCAAGACCCTCTCCATGAACACGCTGTCAGACGACGGCGGCTGGATTGGGGACGATTTGCTGGCCGAGCTGGCGAGCCAGTCGGTGCAGGATGCGGTGCTTGGTTTCCAATACCCTCGTCTCGTATTGAGCCACACCAGTCTCGATGAAGTCGAGGCCTTTGACCATCACGCGCCAGAAGAGTGTGGCTAGTTTTCGCGCAAGGGCCTTGTTCGCCACCAAGCCGCCGCGCCGTGCCGCCATGCGCCGGTAAAAGCCGCCGAGCGCGACGTATTTGCTGCGGGCCAAGGCACGGGCCATCACACAAAATATCTGGCCGGCTCGGTTGCGGCGCCGTTTGACCGAAGCCTTGCGTTTGCCGCTTTGAGCGCTTCCGGGAGCAAGCCCCAACCACGAGGTGAAGTGCTTTTCAGTCCGCCACTTGGTCAGATCCGTGCCAACTTCACCGATGAGCTGCAAAACGCTGTACTCGCTATGGGCGGGCAGCGTCGTCAAATCCTTGGCGCCACAGATCTGCGCGAGGATCTCCCGCAGATCCGCGATATCCGGCGCATTGACGCCCGGCCGCGTGCGCGGTTTTCCTGCCTTTGTCGAAGCGGCCGGTGGCGGCACCTTCGCGTCCGGCATCTGGCGAAGGACGACCGCAATCTGGCGATCGCAGGCGGCGATGAGGCCTTGATAATGGTCCCAGCTTTGAACGGCCTGCGCGAGGGCGAACAAATGTTCTTCGGCCCAGTCGCCGCGCAGCGATTCGACGACGCGCTCAGCTTTGACGTTGCGGATTCGAATATCGCATAGACCCAACAGGACCTGCGGATCGCGTTCCCCGGCGAGGATGGCGCGGATCACGGTCAGACCGCTCGCCCCGGTCAGAGAGCTGATGACTTCGTGCAGTTTGATATTCATCCGCTCCAGCGCTTTTTGCATGTGCTGGACATGTCCGGCGGCCGCCGCGATGTGGTCCCCGCGAAGGCGCAGATAGTCCTGCAGACGGCGGATACTGGCCGGGGGAACAAAGCCCGCCCGCAGCAAGCCATGCGCATGCAGCGTGGCGCCCCACTGGCAGTCTTTCATGTCGGTCTTGCGCCCCGGAAGATTGCGCGTTTGGCGGCCATCGACCATCACCACCTCCATGCCCGCAGCTTCCAGAACCCCATAGAGCGGCAACCAATAGACCCCGGTCGCTTCCATCGCGACTGAGCGCACCTGATGTTCGGCCAAATAGTCGCGCAGCGCATGCAGCTGCGAGGTCACCGTGCCGAACAGCGCGGGTGGCCCACCCGCGATCGACACATGCATTTTCTCACTGCCGACATCAACAAAGGCTGCACGCGGATCCAGCACCGCCAACTCACTCATTCAAGCCCTCATGTTCTTCTGCTGTCCATTCTGGTGCGAAGCCCCGCCAAGAGCCCAACCGCGCTTTGAGATTGCAAACCTCTCCAACGGGAAGCGCAATGCTCGCCAAAATGTGCAATCGCCAGCGATCGGAGCCAACCTCATGGCCGGGCAACCAAGTGCACCAGAGGATCATGCGGCCACACTGCTCCAGGCGGAACCCCGCAGCCACGATACTGTGTTCATGGTCCGTGTGCAGCGCCGGTTTCGGAGCTGGGGGCTCATGGTGAGGAGCGCGGAACGCGCATCTCGAACCATGAAGGCCCGGATCTCGCCCGTGGCCATCCTTCGAGACGCCCGCTTCCAGCGGGCCCTCAGGATGAGGGCGGAGTATGCTGCGACACAACAGAAATGGAGCTTACTTCTCGGGCTTCTTGCCGCCCGTCTTCATCTCGCGGTAGCGCGCTGCGCCGCCTTCGCGGATGGTCTGTGGGCTGCGCTCCAGCGCCATGGCATCGTCGGGCACGTCGCGCGTGATCACCGAGCCCGAGCCGATATAGGCGCCGTTGCCGATTGTCACCGGCGCGACCAGCGAGGAGTTGGT
>VAZH01000589.1 GCA_005884465.1 Alphaproteobacteria bacterium
GGCTTGATGTTGAGGCTTTCGGCGATCTCGTCGGTGACCTGCTGGATGCGGACGCCGAGCCAGCCGCGGCGAAGCTCGCCGAACTGCCTGAGCTGATCGACCACGCCGACAACGGTCTTCGAGGGCACCGCAAAGCCGATGCCGATCGAGCCGCCCGACGGCGAGATGATCAACGTGTTAACGCCGATCACTTCGCCATCGAGATTGAACAGCGGACCGCCGGAATTGCCGCGGTTGATGGCGGCATCGGTCTGGATGTAGCTGTCATAGGGGCCTGAGTTGATGTCACGGTTGCGCGCGGAGACGATGCCCGCGGTGACCGTGCCGCCGAGGCTGAACGGATTACCGATCGCAATTACCCACTCGCCGAGGCGCAATTTGTCGGAGTCGCCGAACTTCACCGCGACCAGCGGCTTTACCGGCTTGAATTTCAGCACCGCGAGATCGGTCTTCTTGTCGACGCCGATCAGCTCTGCCTTGATCTTGGTGCCGTCGTTCATGATGACGTTGATCTCGTCGGCGTCCGCGATGACGTGATTGTTGGTGACGACGATTCCCGAGGTGTCGACGATGAAGCCGGAGCCGAGCGAATTGGTCTTGCGCGGCTGCAGATCAGTGCCCCTGTCGCCTCCCTTGGGGTTGCCTCCCGGACCACGGCGGTTCTTGAAAAAATCGTCGAAGAATTCCTCGAACGGCGAGCCCGGCGGCAATTGCGGCATCGCGCCCCTGCCCTCGCCGCCGCCCTTGGCTTCCACGGTCTGCGACGTCGAGATGTTGACCACCGCGTCAATCACCTTCTCCGCGACGTCGGCGATGCCGTCCGGACCCCGCGCCGAGGCCGGCGCCGAGACGAGGACGCTTGTGGCGCCAAGGGTAGCGCCGAGACAGATCGCGGCCATCAGGGGACGCAGGCGATGACAAAGGGCTGGGATCGCACCGGTCATGTTCGATCACTCTCCAAAAAAAACGGCGTCGGAAATTTGATGTCCACACTGCGCCTGAACGGGGTCACGGCGCAAGCAGCTGTGCCGGACATTTCACTTCCATAAACGGCTTTCAATACGGCGAAATGCGGTACGCCGCCACTCACGATGACGTTGATACCGCGCCATTTTTTGACGCCAGCCAATTCTACCGCCGGACCGCCCATATCAGGATCAGGCCCACGACCGCCGATCCGATGCCAACCAGGCGCAGAATATTGTCCGGCGTCGCCAGCGCGCTCTTCATGGCCCGGCGCATCCAGGCCGGGCTTGCCGCGAACAGCAGGCCTTCAAGTACAAACAGGATGCCCACACCGATGAGGAAGTCGGCGAACGCTATGGACCTCATCGGATTGAAACCTCCCGCTTGATCTTTCTTGATTTTGGGAGGGCGAAGCGATCCTGGCTTCGCCCCTGTCTTGTGTTGCCTTACGGCTTCGGGGCGGCAGCCGTCGCCGAAGGCGTAGCCGCCGCGGGCGGTTTGCCGGACGAGTTGCTGAAGAACTTGAAGAAATCCGAATCCGGCCGCAGCAGGAAGCGGGTATCGTTGCTCTTCAGCCCCGTCTCATAGGCGCTCATCGAGCGGTAGAACGCGAAGAAATCGGGGTCCTTGCCATAGGCCTCGGCGAACAGCCGGTTGCGCTCGGCGTCGCCGGCGCCGCGGACCTGCTCGGCGGTCGAATTGGCTTCGGCGATAATGACGGTCGCTTCGCGATCGGCGTTGGACCTGATCTCCTGCGCCTTCTGGCCGCCTTGCGCGCGGAACTCGGCGGCTTCGCGCTGCCGCTCGGTCTGCATGCGCTGGTACACGGCCTGACTATTCTGTTCCGGCAGGTCGGCCCGCCTGATCCGGACGTCGACCACCTGGATGCCATAGCCGTCGGCTTCATGATCGAGCTGGTCGCGGATCCGCGCCATCAGGGCTTCGCGCTGGTCCCGTACCACCGTGATGAAGGTGACCTCGCCGAGCACCCGCCGCAGCGAGGCGTTGAGAAGCGTGGTGAGCTGGATATTGGCGGCCTGGATCGAGCCGACGCTCTGATAGAACCGCAGCGCGTTCTTGATGCGATAGCGGGCGAAGGCATCGACCACCAGCCGCTTCTGGTCCGACGCGATCACTTCCTGCGACGGATTTTCGAGATCGAGAATGCGCTTGTCGATGGAGATCACGGTATCGATGAACGGGGCCTTGAAATTCAGGCCCGGTTCGATGACGACACGGATCGGCTCACCGAGCCGAACCACCAGCACCTGTTCGGTCTGCGCCACGGTGAACACCGAACTGTAGCCGACGATGAGGACGACAAACAGCACGAACAGGGCGGCAATACCTGTAACTGGGGACCTCATCGGCTACCCCCGCTCTGCTGTTGCTGCTGCCCCGTCGTGCCCGGCGTTGCCTGACGCCGCGGCGTCAGT
>VAZH01000593.1 GCA_005884465.1 Alphaproteobacteria bacterium
CGAAGGTACCAGTTACCATTACCTGCCGCCTTCCGATTATAGCGAAGCGCCTGTGCATCTGACGCTCTTGCCAAAAGAAGCGCTGACTGCGGCGGGCATTCCGATCCGGTCTGGCGCGACATGGACTACAGACGCTCCATTCCGGGAAACGGAGAAGGCGATCGAGGCGGCAAAGAACGCCGGCATTCTTGCGGTCGAGATGGAGGCGGCAGCGCTTTACGCTTTTGCGAAGGCTCGCGATTGCGCGGTGCTTTGCTTCGCGCACGTAACCAACCAGATGGGCCGGATCGAGGGAGACTTTGAAAAGGGTGTCGCGGATGGAGCCAAGGAATCGCTTAGGGTCATAGCCTTGGCCGTGGCGAGCTGGAGAGCGAAGAGGTGCGACCATGAATCTCTATGAGCGCTGGATACTGCCGCCCATTCTCGATTTGATCATGCGGCAGAAGCACCCCTGAAATACCGGCCTACCTTGGCCGCCGCTCGAGGGCGTGTGGAGGCGCGGGGCTCGAACTACCCGCAACGTTAATTGCCCGCGCCGGCGTGCTGATCGAATGAAGCCGCGCAATGTTTGAGTTGGGCCACTTTTCGGACGTGAGGGGTCCAGCTGATGATGTCGGTAAACTAGGTGGACATCGCTGTAGCGCGAACAGACGTCCGCGAATGACTTCAGCCGGATGTCGAGACTACGACCGGCGGACCTATGCACGAGGGTTCAGCCCCTATTAAAAGAGTCCCTGAGCCGCTACGATTACATCTCCCGAAACTGATGACGAACATGAAGCGGCGCAACTTTCTTCGCTTTCTGGGTGGTGCGGCGTCGTGGCCGCTTGCTGCGGGCGCGCAGCAGCCGACAAAACGGCCGGTGATCGGAGTACTGTCGCCTTTCATCGATGCCGACAGCACCTTTCTGAGAGATCTCCGACAGGGCCTGGGCGCTCGCGGCTTGCGCGAGGGGCAGGAGATCGCCATCGAATACCGGTCCGCCGAAGGGCGGATCAATCAGCTACCAGTGCTGGCCGATGAGTTGGTGCGCCTGAAAGTCGATATCATAGTAACGGCAAGCGCGCCGGCGATCCGGTTCGTACAGCAGGCGACTTTGACCATTCCAATCGTCATGATGCAGGTCGGCGATGCCGTCGATCAAGGCTTTGTCGCAAGCTTGGCCCGTCCGGGCGGGAACATCACCGGGACCTCGTGGTTCGGGCCGGAACTGAGCGCGAAACGCTTGGAACTGATGAAAGAGGCTCTTTCGGGGATCGCCCAGGTTGCCATCCTGCGAGAAGCATCGGCCGGAGCGGCGTCCATCACCGCGGTGCACGCCGCCGCTCGCACGCTCGGCGTCGTTCTCAGCGTCTTCGAGGTGCGCGATCCGGACGAACTACCGACCGCATTCTCGGCGATGGCCGATGCCGGCCTCCAGGGCGTCGAGATCCTTGAGGGGCTGATAATCTCCAACAACATCCGCCCGCTCGTGGCGCTCACCGAGCGTCATCGCCTTCCGACGATCTTTCCCGATACGAGCTTTGTTGAGGCGGGCGGTCTGATGAGCTACGGCCCGGACCTTTCAGAAATCCACCGGCGTACGGCGGAGAGCATCGAGAAAATCCTCAAGGGCGCGCGGCCGCGGGACATTCCCGTCGAGCAGCCGACGAAATTTGAGTTTGCGATCAACTTGAAAACCGCGAAGTCGCTCGGCCTAACGATCCCGCCCACTTTGTTGCAGCGCGCCGTTGTTGTGATTGACTGAGGGCCGAATCGGCTATTTCGGGACTGCCGACGGGATGCTTGGGAGAACCGCCGGAACGCCCTCTTGACTGATGTTCGCCTGGAGAAGGACAAGCGGGGTATCGCCGGGAACTGCCCACTGGTGAACCCAGCCATAGGGTTCGAAGTGTGGCGCTCCCGCCACCCTAGGTTCGACCTTCCCGTCCGCCGTGACAGCCCCAGTGCCAGCGATGACGTAGTACAAAGCCGCGCCCGATCGATAGTGCGGCGGGTTGACCGGCATGCCCGCCGGCAAGGTGACCCGGGTGAGGCTGAATTCGTGAGGTCCGGCCCTCAGGCCCGGCAACGGCTCGGACGTGCGATACAACTCTTCCGAACTGGCGGAACCCCCGAGCGGGGACTTCTGCGCCTCGGCTGCGGGGGCCAGAACGAACTGTAAGAAATGCGCTGGCTCGATACCTGTCGCACCAAAGACAGTCGTGCGAACCGCGGGGATGAAGACGCCAGCACCCTCAGAAACGGTTTGAGTAGTGCCGTCGAGAGCAACGGTCAATGTGCCCGAAAGCACGTAAAGCACACTGTTCGGCCCGCTATAGGGTACATGCTCCATTGCCGGCAGGCGGACCGCGAACAACCTGAAATGGAGCGGCGTGTCGACAACGCTGCCGAGATGGCCGGCCGCCAGCAGCGTACGAACTGTATTTGCGGGCTGCGTTTGGGCGAGAGCCGGCAGCGCCAGAGACGAGAGGACGAGCGCGAGCCATGACCACGAGCGGATACGCATGGCACTAAGCTCCTCGGCGATTCCAGGCGGGCGATCCGCCCTGTCGGCCCAAAACGGGCTCGACGCCAACGTGCATTTTACATTGATGGTCGCATAGTAACAGCGCCGCCATAAACGTTCAAATCATCGCCTCGTGTTCAGCCAATCCGACGGTCGAACAGCCGACCAAGGTCGAGCCGGTGATCAACCTCAAGACCACGAGGCGCTCAGACTCACCATTCCGCCTCGCCGACCTGGTGATTGAATACCGACGCCGTTTACCGCGGTGCATGAGTCCGGGTATGGCACTTTGAGACATGCTAACCGGCTGCGAAGATGTCTGTTTATTGCGGTACACCGGAAGTGGCCGGCCCACAGTCAAAATGGTGCTAATGATTCAATTTATGCGACATTACAAAAGCACTGCACGCCAGTTACTTTTGTTTGGTATCGAGGACGCTCAACATCTTTGAACTCGGACTCCCACCGGTT
>VAZH01000594.1 GCA_005884465.1 Alphaproteobacteria bacterium
TATGCGCCGGGTGGAGATATTCGCGACCAGAACTACGTATTCGGGTACAATTTCGCGATGGCTCTTGAACACGTGCTCAAAGCCGCCGGAAACGACCTGAGCCCGGAGAACATTCACAAGCAGGCCTATTCGATCAGAGATCTCGAACTGCCAATGCTTTTGCCTGGCATCAAGGTCAATACCGCGCCTGACGACCATATGCCAGTCAAGCAAATGCAGTTCATGCGATTCGATGGCAAGCAATGGAAACGTTTCGGCGAAATCCTCACAGCGAACTGATGCTTCTGCCGATGCCGAGCTCATCAGAACGACACCGTTGGAGCTTGCGCGGTCGATCGAATGCTGATCGGCCGCCAGTTCTTGGCCGAAACACACTAAAAAAGCCGGAGAAACTCCGGATCATCTTCGTTCCCAAGGTTATCGAAGTTGCCCATGACGCTAGAATCGGTCATTCACCCTAGCTCCTCCGATTTCGCCCGCAACGCCGACGTCATGCGCGGCCTCGTCGCCGAACTGCGCGGCAAGCTCAATGAGGTCGCGAGCGGCGGCGGCAAAGCGTCGCGCGCCCGGCACACTTCGCGCGGCAAGATGCTGGCGCGCCAGCGCGTCGATCTGCTGGTCGATCCCGGCACGGCATTTCTCGAATTGTCGCCGCTCGCAGCCAATGGCCTCTATGGCGGCGACGTGCATTCGGCGAGCGTCATCACCGGCGTCGGTCGGATCTCGGGCCGCGAATGCGTCATCGTCGCCAACGATGCGACCATCAAGGGCGGCACCTATTATCCGATGACGGTGAAGAAACATCTTCGCGCGCAGGACATCGCGCGGCAGAACAATCTGCCCTGCGTCTACATGGTCGATTCAGGCGGCGCGTTCCTGCCGCAGCAGGACGAGATTTTCCCCGACGAGCGGCATTTCGGCCGCATCTTCTACAACCAGGCGCAGATGTCTGCTGCTGCGATCCCGCAGATTGCAATCGTGATGGGCTCCTGCACCGCCGGCGGAGCCTATGTCCCGGCGATGTCGGACGAAAGCATCATCGTGCGCAACCAGGGCACGATTTTTCTCGGCGGGCCGCCGCTGGTCAAGGCCGCCACGGGAGAAGTCGTGACCGCGGAAGAGCTCGGCGGCGCCGATGTGCACTCACGGCAATCCGGCGTCACCGATCATTACGCACAAAACGATAGTCACGCGATCGGGATTGCACGGCGCATCGTGGCTACCCTGAAGCAGCCAACACGCGCCAACTTGAACATGCGCGAGCCGCGCGAGCCGCTATTTACGGCCGACGAAATCTACGGCGTCGTCCCCGCCGACGGCCGCAAACCTTACGATGTGCGTGACATCATCGCGCGCGTGGTCGACGGCTCCGAGTTCGACGAATTCAAGAAGTTGTATGGTCAGACTCTGATCTGCGGTTTCGCCCATATCTGGGGGTATCCGGTCGGCGTCATCGCCAACAACGGCATCCTATTCAGCGAGAGTGCGCTCAAGGGCGCGCATTTCATCGAGCTGTGCTGTCAGCGCAATATTCCGCTGGTGTTCCTGCAGAACATCACCGGCTTCATGGTCGGCAAGAAATATGAAGCCGGCGGCATCGCGCGCGACGGCGCCAAGCTGGTCACGGCGGTGGCGACCGCGGGCGTGCCGAAATTCACCGTCGTGATCGGCGGCTCCTATGGCGCCGGCAATTACGGGATGTGCGGCCGCGCCTACAGCCCGCGTTTTCTCTGGATGTGGCCGAATGCCCGGATCTCCGTGATGGGCGGCGAGCAGGCGGCGATGGTGCTGAGCCAGGTCCGTCGCGACAATATCGAGGCGAAGGGCGAGACATGGTCAGCGGAGGAAGAGGACAAGTTCCGCGCGCCCATCCGCGCGCAATACGAGGCCCAGGGCAATCCCTATTACGCAACCGCGCGGCTATGGGACGACGGCGTGATCGATCCCGCGGACACAAGGCTGGTGCTTGGGCTTGGGCTCTCGGCGGCGACGAATGCGCCGATCGAGCCGACCAGGTTCGGCCTGTTCAGGATGTGACGATGGATCGCCCCAAGCCGTACCGGCGATTTCGCACCCTCCTGATCGCCAATCGCGGCGAGATCGCCTGCCGCGTCATCCGTACCGCACGCGCAATGGGCCTGCGTACCGTCGCGGTCTATTCCGAGGCCGACCGCGACGCCATGCATGTCGCCATGGCCGATGAAGCCGTGTTGCTCGGACCGGCGCGGGCGCGCGACAGCTATCTCAATATCGAGCGCGTGATCGAGGCGGCGCGCCAGAGCGGCGCGGAAGCCGTGCATCCCGGCTATGGATTTCTTTCGGAGAATGCCGAATTCGCGCAAGCCTGCGCCGATGCCGGACTGATATTCGTCGGTCCCACCGCTGCCATGATGACCGCAATGGGCTCGAAGTCGGGCTCGAAAATGCTGATGGAAAAGGCCGGCGTGCCGCTGGTACCAGGCTATCACGGCGAAGC
>VAZH01000595.1 GCA_005884465.1 Alphaproteobacteria bacterium
CGCGCGCGGCAAGCCCATCGGCAAGATTCGCCATGCCGGTTGAACAAGTCCAGACCCTCATCATCGGCGGCGGCCAGGCCGGGCTGGTCATGAGCCACAGGCTTACGCAGCGCGGCCTTCCCCATCTCGTGGTCGAGCGGCACCGGATCGCCGAACGCTGGCGGAGCGAACGCTGGGATGGCCTGCGGTTTCAGTTTCCCAACTGGTCGGTGAACCTGCCGGCGTTTTCCTTTCCTCACAGCGATCCCGACAGCTTCGCGGCGACCGGCGAGATCGTGGACTTCATCGAGGCATACGCCGCTTTCGTGGCGCCGCCGATCCGCTGCGGCGTCGCGGTGACGCGGCTGCGCCGCGGTGACGGCGCATCGGGCTTTGTCGCCGAGATTTCGGGCGGTGTGATCGAAGCTGACAATATCGTCGTCGCGACCGGTCCCTATCAGCGCGCCGTCATCCCGGACTTGTTGCGCGACCACGCCATCTTTCAGGTCCACGCCAGCCGATACCAAAATCCCGAACAGCTTCCGGCGGGCGCCGTGCTGGTGGTCGGCTCCGGCGCCTCCGGCGCGCAAATCACCGAGGAACTGTGTCGAGCGGGCCGCCGCGTCTATCTCTCGGTCGGCGCGCACACCCGCCTGCCGCGCCGGTACCGCGGCCGCGATCTGATCTGGTGGCTGGAGCAGATGGGCATCGATCAGACTCCCGTGGAAGCGCGCGGATCGTCGCGATTGCTGCCGTTGATCACCGGCGCCTATGGCGGCCACACCATCGACTTCCGCCGCTTCGCCGCCGACGGCGTGACGCTGCTGGGACGCGTCGCGGCGGCGCGCGACGGCATCCTCGACATCGCGCCGGACCTCAGCAGGAGCCTGGCCGAAGGCGAGACGACCTATTTCACATTCCTCGACATGGTGGACGCGCATGTCCAGCAACACGGCTTGAAGATGCCGGAGGATCTCGCCGCCCGCGCGGTGCTGCCAGACCCGCCTTGCGTCACCGAACCGCTGCGGCGCCTTGACATCGGCGGCGACGGCATCGGCGCGGTGATCTGGGCCACGGGCTACGGCCTCGATTTCGGCTGGATCGACGTTCCCGTGCTGGACGCGCGCGGGGAGCCGCGTCACCGCCACGGCATCACCGAGGTGCCCGGTCTGTATTTCCTCGGCCTGCAATGGCTGTCGAAAATGAAATCCTCTTTCCTGTCCGGGGTCGGCGACGACGCCGCCGTGCTCGCCGATCACATCGCCGCGCCGAGGTGATCGCGGTTGGGCCAGAGCTGGATGATAAGTCGAACCGGCAGGTTTGAGATCCGTCATCCTGAGGTGCGAGCCTTGCGGTGCACTTGCACCGCTGGGCGAGCCTCGAAGGATGAGCGGCCCCGGGGCCGTCGTTCTTCGAGACGGCCGCGTTGCGGCCTCCTCAGGATGACGGGGATAAATTGACTGTGCCGCTTCTAATCTCATCGAGCTTTATTGCGCCCAATGGCCGGCAAAGCCTCCCGCTTTCAAGCAAAAATAGCCCCGGAAATGTGAACGAGTTCACATTCGTTCCTGCCGGCTCATGTTTCCGTCGACACGGGAAACAGCGGGAGCCACGCCATGCAGTGCGACCATGACGGCTTTAAAATCGAGGCTTTCGAGGCCGGAAAAGGCCTGTGGCACGCCCGTATCAGGCGGACGGATCTAGAACCCGTGATCATCGATGGCGTTTCGTTTCCCGCGCTCGAAGTCGGCTTTGCATGGTTCGACCCCGAGACCGCAATCGCGGATGCGAAAACCCA
>VAZH01000596.1 GCA_005884465.1 Alphaproteobacteria bacterium
GCCTCGATGATGCCGAGAAGATGGCGCAGAGCAATCCGTACATATCGAGCATCAGGGTCTATGAAGTGATGTCCAAGTAGGCTTGCCCAATTCGTCGCTGCAGCGGATTTCAAGGGAGGGGCAAAACCGGCGGCTCCTCCTTGACAAGAAATTACGATCGCGAGCGCGTCCACATTACGCGGCTGTTCGGGCCAAGCTCAGCCCGCACTTGCGCGCCAGCAAATGATCGAGTGATAGAGCTCCCGCGCCGCGGCACAGCAGAATAAGCAGCATGGCGGCCCACTGGATATGCGTCGGCCAGGCCTGCGGATAGACGAATATTTCGATCACGGCGGTCATGCCGAGCAAAATGAACGCTGCGATGCGCGTCATCAGCCCGAGCACCAGCAAAATCGGAGTACTGAGTTCGATGCTCACCGCCATATAGGCGGCGAACTCCGGCGGAATCAGCGGCAACTTGTATTCGTCAGAAAACAGGGACAGCGCGGTGTCCCAGTTTGCGAGCTTCGCCATGGCAGAATTCCAGAATACCGTAGCGACAGCAAAGCGTAGCGGGGCCGCCAGCCAGGTATAGGAGATGCCCTCGAGTAGATTGCGGATGCGGCAGGCCATCTCGATCATCCCTGGTCCTCCGCTTGGGACGGAATAAGTTCGAAGCTCGCGAAGCGGCCGAGCGAAAGATGCTCGGCAAGCGCCGACGCAAAGCCAAAATCGCTGTTGGGATCGATCGCGGCAGCGATCGGCTCTCCGGCGCACAGTCTTGCGAGGAATTGCCATGGCTCGGCTTGCAGATGTTCGACTTCAACGCCGGTTGCGCGGCGCTCAATCAAAAGATGGACATGACCGCAAGCCAGATCGATAGCTGCAAGCTCAGCGTCGTCACCGGCCAGAACGGCTCGCCAGATGGCGTCGGCCGGATAGGCAAGATACAGAAGGTTGATGGAAGGTTCGGCGATCAAGCGGATGCGTCGCTGGTCTTCTGACGAAATCGAAGCAAGCCTGTTGATATCGAGCGGCTCGGTATCCGGCGCATGCAGCGCGCCGCTCACTGCCCACTCGAGTCTCGCGACATCGGAAAGATAGGGAACGGATTCTGCCGGAGAGAACGCGTGCAGAAAATCAGGGAACGCGCTGCCGTATTGATCAAGCCAGGCCGAACGAGGCGGGTGCTCGGCGACAAAGATTTGCGCCGCGCCTTCGAAAAATTCCTCTCCGACAAGCTTCTGCACCACCGGGAAGCAAAGGCGCAGCGCCCTGGTCAGAGTAAGAAGAAATGTATTGCGATAGATGTCGAGCCGGTCGGGTGAAATCTGCGCGGCCAGCATCGCCGAAACCGCTGTGCTGTCCCCCTGAACGAGGCTCCGCCGCATCGCGCGCTGTATCTCAAGCAGCGTCGGCACGGGCGCGCCTTTCTTTGCTGGCAATGAGCGAGGCCGCTCTGCCTGCTTCCTGAAGCAGAACGTCGAACGGCGGCACGTCATTGTCCCATTCGATCAGCGTAGGGACCGCGCCGAATCGTGTGATGGCCTGCCGGTAAAGCGTCCAGACCTCCTCGCTGACCCTGGACCCGTGATCGTCAATCCTGAGCGTGCTGCCGTCCGCGAGGCTTCGAATGCTGTGACCGGCGAGGTGGATTTCCCCGACAACATCGATTGGCAGCGCGGCAATGTAGGCTGATGCGTCCCACCCGTGATTGTGGGCGCTGACGCAGATGTTATTGACGTCGCAAAGAATGCCGCAGCCGGTGCGAGCTGCGACCGCGGCCATAAACTCCCATTCGGGAATGATGGAATTGCCGAAAGCGACGTAGGTCGACGGGTTTTCGACCAGGATGCGCCGCTTGAGGTAATTTTGAGTCTGGTCCACGTGACGGCAGACCACGTCCAACGCCTCTTCCGTCATCGGCAGTGGCATCAGGTCCGCGAGATATTCGCCGCCGATCATGTTCCAGGCGATGTGCTCGGAGACAAGCCCGGGCTCGATGCGCTCGACAACCTTGTGGATGCGCGCGAGATGGGCCGGGTCGATGCCTTCAGCGCTGCCAAGCGAAAGTCCAACACCATGCAGAGAAATCGGCGTGTCACGCCGGATTGCCTCGAGATAGCGGATGGGGGT
>VAZH01000081.1 GCA_005884465.1 Alphaproteobacteria bacterium
GCGCTGCTCGCAAAGGCCCGCGACGATCGCTCCGCGCTCTTGATCGCACCGACCGGCGCCGGCAAGACGCTGGCGGGTTTCCTGCCGACGCTGGTGGAGCTTTCTTCTCCGGCTCGAGCTGCTCCCCTCCCTCCGCGAAGCGGCGGGGAGGGGTCGGGGGGGGGGGGTCTTTCCACTCGCTCTCATACTCACCTTGCGCGCGTTGAAACACCCCCCACCCCCGACCCCTCCCCGCCACG
This sequence comes from Alphaproteobacteria bacterium, assembly GCA_005884465.1. Taxonomy (GTDB): domain Bacteria; phylum Pseudomonadota; class Alphaproteobacteria; order Rhizobiales; family Xanthobacteraceae; genus Bradyrhizobium. The sequence goes on from VAZH01000081.1 coordinate 240, forward strand.
CGCTGCGCGCGCGGGGGGAGGGGAGACGACGGCGTATGCAGCGAAATCCTCCCGTCCCGAATTCATCTCTAGCGGTCGCGGCGTGCCGCGCAGCCGCGGTCTCCACACCCTCTACATCTCGCCGCTGAAGGCGCTCGCGGTCGATATCGCGCGCAATCTGGAAGCGCCTGTTGCCGAGATGGGCCTGCCGATCAAGGTCGAAACCCGCACCGGCGACACGCCGGTGTCGCGGCGGCAGCGGCAGCGGCGCTATCCGCCGGATATTCTGCTCACCACGCCCGAACAACACAACTCGCGCTGCTGTTGTCGTCCGACGACGCGCCGTTTCTGTTCTCCTCGCTGAAGCGCATCGTACTCGACGAGTTGCACGCGCTGGTGACCTCGAAGCGCGGCGACCTGTTGTCGCTCGGGCTGGCACGGCTGTGGCGGCTGGCGCCCGAGATGCGCTCGATCGGGCTGTCGGCCACGGTGGCGGAGCCGGAATCGCTGGCGCGGTTTCTGGTGCCGCAGCGCGATCGCAAAAGCGAGGCCGCCGACATCGTTGTCGCCGGCGGCGCTGCGGCGCCGATCGTCGAGATGCTCGACACAAGCGAGAGATTGCCGTGGGCCGGCCATACCGCGCGCCACGCGCTCGGCGAAATCTACGACCTGATCAAGCGCAACAAGACCACGCTGGTGTTCGTCAATACCCGCAGCCAGGCCGAGATGCTGTTCCAGGATCTGTGGCGCATGAACGATGATGGGCTGGCCATCGCGCTGCATCACGGCTCGCTCGATGTCGCACAGCGCCGCAAGGTCGAGGACGCGATGGCCAAGGGAAAACTGCGCGGGGTGGTCTGCACCTCCTCGCTCGATCTCGGCGTCGACTGGGGCGACGTCGATCTCGTGATCAATATCGGCGCGCCGAAAGGGGCCTCGCGGCTGATGCAAAGAATCGGCCGCGCCAATCACCGCATCGACGAGGCCTCGCGCGCGGTGCTGGTGCCGGCCAATCGCTTCGAGGTGCTGGAGTGTCGCGTCGCGATCGACGCGGTTGCGGAAAATGCCCAGGACACCCCGCCGCTGCGCACCGGCGCACTCGACGCGCTGGCGCAGCACGTGCTCGGCTGCGCCTGCGGCGAACCGTTTCTCTCCGATCAGCTCTATGGCGAAGTGCTGACCGCCGCGCCTTATTCTGGCCTCTCGCGGATCGATTTCGACGATGTGGTCGATTTCGTCGCCACCGGCGGCTATGCGCTGAAAACCTACGAACGTTTCGCGCGCATCAAGCAGGACAAGAACGGCCGCTGGCGCGTCGCCAATCCGCTGACACGGCAAAGCTATCGCCTCAACGTCGGTACCATCGTCGAAGAAACCATGCTGAAAGTGCGGCTGGTGCGCTCGCGCGGCGGCGGCTCTGGATCGACAGGCGCGTTGGGCCGCGGCGGCCGCATGCTGGGAGAGATCGAGGAAGCCTTTATCGAGGGACTCGTGATCGGCGACACTTTTGTGTTTGGCGGCGAGATCGTGCGTTACGAAGCGCTGGCGGAAGATCAGGTCTACGTCTCGCGCGCCAACGACGCCGACGCAAAGGTGCCGTCCTATATGGGCGGCAAGTTCCCGCTCTCGACCTATCTCGCCGAGCGCGTCCGCAAATTGCTTGATGACAGGCGCGCCTGGGGCGGCTTGCCGGATCAGGTGCGCGACTGGCTATCCCTGCAAAGCGATGTTTCGCGCGTCCCCGGCGTGCGCGAACTCCTGGTGGAAACCTTTCCCCGCGGCAATAAGCACTATCTCGTCTGCTATCCCTTCGAAGGGCGGCTGGCGCATCAGACGCTGGGGATGCTACTGACGCGGCGGATGGAGCGTGCGCGGGTACGTCCGCTCGGATTTGTCGCCAACGAATACGCGCTGGCGGTGTGGGGGTTAGGGGACATGTCGTTCATGATCCGGCAGGGCCGGCTTGATCTCAGCACGCTGTTCGATCCGGACATGCTGGGCGACGACCTGGAAGCCTGGCTTGCCGAATCCGCGCTGATGAAGCGCACCTTCCGCACCTGCGCCATCATCTCCGGATTGATCGCGCGCCGGTTCACCGGGCAGGAGAAGACCCGGCGCCAGGTGCTGTTCTCGACCGACCTGATTTACGACGTGCTGCGCAAGCACCAGCCCGATCACGTGCTGCTGCGCGCGGCGCGCGCGGATGCCGCGACCGGACTGCTCGATATTCGCCGGCTCAGTGATATGCTCTCGCGAATCGAGGGGCGAATCATCCACAAGGAACTCGATCACGTTTCGCCGCTCGCAGTGCCGGTGATGCTGGAAATCGGCCGCGAGTCAGTTTATGGCGAAGCATCCGACGAGTTGCTGGCGGAAGCCGCCGACGAACTGGTCAAAGAGGCGATGTCTTAGAATAAGATAATATGGATCTGTTGCGCCCCGATCTTTCAACGCCGTCATGCCCGGGCTTGTCCCGGGCATCCACGTCTTTTTTCTTTGCGCGGCCAAGACGTGGATGGCCGGGAGGGGCCCGGCCATGACGAGAACTGCTATCGAGATCGGCCGTCACTCTTCATTGAACATTGCGGGTGTTCAACTCATCGCCGATCTCTCCGGCGCATTGTTCTGGCAAGAGCAGAGCCTGCTCGTCGTCTCCGATCTGCATCTGGAAAAGGGCTCCAGTTTTGCAACGCGCGGCGTACTACTGCCGCCCTACGATACGGTGGCGACACTTGGTCGGCTTGCGGCGGTGATCGCGCGGCACGATCCGCGCATGGTGATTGCGCTCGGCGACAGTTTTCATGACCGCGACGCCCATGGCCGGCTGTCGGCGCCGGACCGCGACACGATCGCGGCGCTGCAGGCGCGGCGCGACTGGATCTGGATTTCGGGCAATCACGATCCCGCGCTGCCGTCCGATCTCGGCGGCGTGGTCGCTCATGAAGTTGCGATCGGCCCGATTGCGTTCCGTCACGAGCCGACCGGTGCGATAGGTGAAATCGCCGGCCATCTGCATCCGAAGGCGCGCGTGACCAGACGCGGACGTTCGATGGAGCGGCGGTGTTTTGCCTGCGATGGCGAGCGCGCCGTGATGCCGGCGTTCGGCGCCTATACCGGGGGCCTGAGCATTCGCGACGCGGCGTTTTCGAAAATATTCCAGACGCTTGGCTTCATGGCGCATGTGCTCGGCGACACCAGGCTGCACTCGATCGCCGCATCGCGCTGCTACTGATCCATCTCCATGACTTGATTGATCGTGTCCCGGACGCGGTGCAGCGTTCTTGACGCTGCTCCGCAGAGCTGGGACCCACACAGAAGCTGGATATTGTCATGGACCCCGGATCAGCAGCGCACCGCTTCGCGCTGCGCAGCATCCGGGGAACGCCGCGAGGCTAGTCCTTGCGAAACACGATCGACGCCATCCAGCCGGTCATCAGCGCCATGAATGCCGTGACCAACCCGTAGACAAAACCGTTCTGGCGGGCGGTGGTGGCGACGAACTGCTCGAAACCGACTTTGACGATTTCGAACGCGGTTTCGGTCCGCGTCAAGAAGTGGCCGTCGGAAAACAGCTTGATCTCGACGTCATAGGTCCCGATCGGCACCTCGGCCGGAAGCGGAATGCCGGTGCGAAACAGCGTCGGCGTCAAAAATGTCACCGCGGAGGTTTCCTCGCGATAGAGGCCATGTTCGGAACGCAACCGCACAAAGGCGCTGCGGAACGCATCGTTCGGCACGACGTCGGCGTAGTCAGGCCCGACGCGCTGCGTGAGCAGCACATTGTTGAGGCCGAGCTGCTGCCGCCGCTCGACTTCGGGCGAAGCGAGGGCGTCGAACGGCCGGTTGGAAAACAGCGCGAGGTAAGTCGGCACTTTCAGAAACTGCCGGTAGTCGGTGTTGACCCAGATGCCGAATTTGCGCTCCTTGCGCCGCGTCACCATGTCGGCGCGCGGGCCAGCGACGGTCACCACGAGATCGTAATTGGTGCGGTTGGCCGGCGTGGATGCATCCTTTTCGACCGAGCCGAACAGCACGAGTTCTTCGCCGGAATAATTCGGCGTCACGGTGACGCGGTGGTTGGAGACCGATGCGATCAGCCGCTCGGCGCGCGCGGGCACGGCGCAAGTCGTGCTCAGCAGCGCAACGCCAAGGGCTGCCAATGAGATGCGCGCGATCATCCGGTGCCTCCGGTTTCCCGGATCGTGAAGAGATCGTCGGGCTGGATCACCAGTTCGATCGCGAAGCGGATTCCGACCGCGAGAATCAACAGCCCGAGCAACAGCCGCAGGTGTTCGCCGCGAATCTTCTGGCCGGCGCGCGCGCCGAACTGCGCACCGGTCACCCCGCCGACCATCAGGATCAGCGCCAGCACGGCATCGACCAGATGGTTGGTAACGGCGTGCAGCATGGTGGCGAACACCATGGTGACGAGCGTCAGCACCATGGAGGTGCCGATCACGGTGGAGGTCGGCACCCGCAACAGATAGATCATGATCGGGATCAGGATGAAGCCGCCGCCGATGCCCATCACCGCGCCGATAAATCCGATGATCAGCCCGACCACAACGATCGGAACGACCGACAAGTAGATCTTGGAGCGCTTGAAGCGCATCTTCAGCGGCAGCCCGTGGATCCAGCCGTGGCTGCCGGAGCGGCGCATCGGTACCGCGACGCCGCGGCGGACGCGCAATATGGCGCGCAGCCCTTCCCAGAACATCAGTGCGCCGGTGGTCGAGAGCAGCACGACATAAGACAGCGCAATCATCAGGTCGAGCTGGCCGAGCGAGCGTAACAGCGTGAAGGTCCAGACGCCGAGCGCGGTGCCGACGGTGCCGCCGCAGAGCAGCACCAGCGCCAGCGCCGGATCGATGGCGCGGCGGCGCCAGTAGGAGATGGCTCCGGAGAACGAGGAGGCCGCGATGTGGCTGGCGACGGAAGCGACCGCGACCGCAGGCGCGATCCCGACGAAGATCAATAACGGAGTCATCAGAAATCCGCCGCCGATGCCGAACATGCCGGACACGAAACCGACGGCCGCGCCCATCGCAAGGATGAGGAAAACGTTGACCGGAATGTCGGCGATCGGAAGGTAGAGCTGCACGCGCGTTCGCTTCGGATTTTGCCCTGAGGCTGGCCGAAACCGCTCACGGCGTGATTTTTCGACAAGCGGCGTCGGTCATTTGCCGCGCCTCTGCATAACCGAAATCGACCGTGGGAGGGACTAAAGAATCCGCGGGCCAGCATTTTTTTGAAGCCAGCCGTCACACAATGCCTGACCTGGTGAATAATTCAGGTCAACCGGCGGCGCGCTTGATCGAAACCGGCTTTGCTGCTGGCTTTGCCGTGACGGCCTGCACCGGCGCTGAGTCCCATCCGCCGGCCGGGCTCGCCACGTTGACGGCGTCGTCGGGCTGGGGTTCCGGCGTAAAGGTCTGGATTGCAAGGTTTGCCGCTGCAAGCGACTGAGCGTCGAGCCGCTTGGCGATATCGTCGCGCTTCCGGGCCGACTCCGCATCGCCCTGCGCCGCCGCCAGGCTGAACCATTTGAAGGATTCGGCGAGGTTCTGTTCGACGCCGATGCCGCGGGCATAGAGGATGCCGAGGTTATACTGGCTGTCCGCGACGCCGCGATCGGCCGCCTTGCGAAACCATTGCGAGGCGTTCTTGTAGTTGGCCCCCTTGCCGCCGCCATCGGCGTCGAGCACGGCCAGATTATGCATCGCCTTTGCATTTCCGCGTTCGGCAGCCTGCATGTAGTAGCGCCGCGCGATGTCGACGTCCTTTTTCACGCTCAGACCTTTTTCGTAGAAGGTGCCGAGCCTGAACAGAGCCGGCACCACGTCGGCTTGCGCCGCGCGGTCATACCATTTCGCGGCCTCGTCGAAATTTGGAGCAACGCCTTTGCCTTCGGCGAAACGCACGCCGACTTCATAGGCAGCTGTTGGATCGCCCTTCAGCGCCGCGGCGCGCAGCACCGGTCCGCCGATCGCGTCCGGCAATCTTTCGGTCGGGACCTGCACCGGCGTGGGTTTGCTTCCGATCGGGGTGGCCTGCACGGTCGGAATCGTGCCGGTGACATCGCCGTCGGGTGCGGGCGGGGCGGAGGGCGGAGCTGGGGCCTGCGGAATGGCCACCGACGCGGCGCCATCGGCGGCGCTCGGTGCGGCGTTATTGAGCGATTGCCGGCCAATCGGTGTCGGCGAGGTCATCGAAGGCGCTGCGGGTGCCGGCACGGCCGGCTTGGCGCCGTCATCCGCGGGCGATGGGACCGAAGGCGCCTGCTCGCTCGAACTCTCCATGGCCGGCCATTGCGGCACGCCGCCTTCCAGCAGCGTCATCGCCATCTTGAACGAGCCGAGCACGATGACCACCACGCTGGCGCCGACCAGCAGCGAACGGATCTTGGAGGTGATGGTCGACGGTTCCTTGGCCGTACGACCGGAGGAATTCTTGATCGGCTTGCGGCCAGCGATGTCGCCGGCCGATGCGGCCGCGGCGGCCTGGGCGGCGCGCCGCGCGGCGGCGATGAAGCTCGATGTGCTGACCGGCCCCGCCGGCCCAGGCGCGCTCGGCGAAATTCCGCTGATCGCGCTTTCGGAGGCCGCAATGCGCTCCGATGGCGAAGCCACCCGCCCGGTCGGCCGGGTGCCCGGTTCGAGCGGGTGATCGGGCGGCAGTTGCGGCTCGATCGCGACGCGCGGCGGCGCCGTTTGCGGCTCCAGAATTTCATCGATGGCTCTCGTCGCCACGGCTGCAGGCGGCTGCACGGCACGGAATTCGCGTGGAGCCGCGGCGAAATGTGCCTGTGCCGCAGCCGGATTCGGCAATTCAGGTTTTGGTTGCGGCGGCATCGCGATGCGCGGCGCGGCGGCTTGCGGCGGAGCAGCTTGCGGTGCCGGTGGCGTTATCGGCGGCGGCGCAACCGGCTGGCTGCGAACCGAGCGCAGATCGCCTTCGATCATCGCCAGCCGATCGACCACGTGGCCGAGCGTATTGTGAACGGCTTCGAGGGAATCCTGGGTGTGGCGATCGGTCTCCAGCTGGGTGAAGCGGATGTCGGACAAGTCGCGCTTGACCATATCGACCAGACCGCTGTCGGTCGGTGCCGCCGCGCTACGGTTAGTTTCGGACAGGGTGGCAAAAGCCGCATGCTGGGCTTCGAGATGGCGCAGAATGTCCTGCAGCCCCTCTTCGACCCGCCCGAGATTGCCGGTGCCGTGCTCGGCGGACGCCTCCAGGCGTTCGAGCAAATAGGAAACCCGCTGTTCGAGATGGGCGAGAGCCGATGCGCCGTCATTGCCGACCGGCATGCGGTCAAGGCGGTCGGACAGCGCCCGCAGCGCGCTCTCGAGATGCTCTGTGTTTTCGCTTGCAGCCGGCCGCTGGTGGCTTTCCAGCATCTCGGCCGCGCGGCGGCCTCTCTCGGCCAAGGCGGCAAGGTTCGCCTGCTGAGCCTCGAGATGGCGCAGAATGTCCTGCAGCCCATCCTCGACCCGCCCGAGATCGCCGGTTCGGTGATCGGCGGAGGCCTCCACGCGTTCCAGCAGATAGGAAACCCGCTGTTCGAGATGGGCGAATGCGGATGCGTTGTCGTTGCCGGCCGGCATGCGGTCAAGGCGGTCGGACAGCGCCCGCAGCGCGCCCTCGATTTGCTCTGAGCTTTCGCTTCCGCCAGGCTGCGCGCGCCTTTCCAGCGTCGAGGTCAGCGCGGCAATGCGCTGTTCGAGGATCGCAAACGACTCGCCGTAGCCGTCGGAACGGGAAAGTTGATCGACTTTCGCCGACAGTGCGCGGACGTCGTCGGTGAGCCGCGCCAGCGCGTCAGTGGATGCGACATTGGAGACGATGGAGCGAAGGGCTGCGATAGCCCCTTCGAGCTGTCGGAACGTGGATGGATCGTCGTTGGCGCGCAAAATCAGATCGAGCTTGGCGCCGAGATTGCGGATTGCCTCGTCATAGCCGGCGAGTTGCTCTGCGGGTGTCAGCGAGCGCAACACTTCGCGAATTTCACTGAGCGCGCGCTCGACGCCGGCCAGCGCCTGGCCGTCGATGCCGCTCTGGCGGGTATCGTCGATGCGGCGCGACAGCGAGCGGATTTCATTCTCGATCGATTCGATCGCCCGGCGCGGCATCGCTTCCGTGATGGCGTGACGAATCTCCGCCAGTTCGGCGCGGAATGCGGCGATCGATTGCTCGATCCCGTCGGGACGCTGCAGCGCCTCGATCTGGCTGGTGATCTTGACGAGATGGCGCTCGAGTGTGGAGAAATCCGGGCCCGGCGGGGCTGCGGGGGGCATCGCCGGTGCCAGCGGCGGCGCGCTGCGTGGCGTCATCGGTGGCGGCGCGGCATGGTCAAGTTCGTGCTGGCGCGCAGCGATTTCGGCGATCGCGGACTCGAGCGAGGCCGGACTGAGCGGCGGCGAAGGGCGATAGATTTGGGCGGCCGCGCGCTCGACCATGTCGGCCTGGCGCTGGCTGTCCTGAAGCTGGGTTTGTCGCGCCGGCGCGGGGTTCGAAATCTGCGACAGCCGCGCGTCGAGGCGCGAGATCGCGTCGTTTAATTGCCGGGCGACACCCGGCTCGCTGCCCACGGCATCGCCGCGGGGCGCATCATGGAGCGGTGCAGGACGGGTGATCTGTTCGATTTGACGGGTGATTGCATCCAGCCGCTGGTGAATGTCGGCGACGTTTGGTGTCTCCTGGCCCGGCAGCCGTTGATCCGCCGGCGCACGAAAGTCGGGAGGCGTGAAATCCCCGAGGGTGGAAGTGAGCCAGTCGTTCAGCGACACGCCCGCGCGGCGCGCGGCAGCTTCGGCCCTCTCGCGCACGAATGGATCGATGCCTTCAACACTCCGCGATACGCGCGAATTCATGCTTTCGTCCGGTTCCGAATCCGGCGCCGCCTGCGCCTTCAGCCTCCCCGCGCGTCCCAGAGAAGAGACAATCGAATTCCGCGCGGGTCGTCTGCCTCTGGCCCCGACTTTTTCGTGTTACGGTAAAGAACTGGTTAAGGAATTGGGCCGCGCACCCTTAAAGTTACCGGGACGCCGAAGACGGGCGGACCCAGGGCGGTCTGGCAGACCGTGCCGCACCGGCGCCGAGCGGATTTCGAACCTCGGCGCCGTCCTTGAATGGCCAGGCGCAGCAGGTCATCCCTTGTTTTCGCGCTGGCTGTCCTCGAGAGGCTGGACGTTGGTCCTGGTGGAAATGGACGACAAGCGATCCAGTGCCTCTTCGCACCACTCCGCCACAACGCGCTCATGACGAAGGCCGATGTGAAGCGCGAGCAGCTTGCCGGCATCTGCGGGTGCTGCGGTGCCATCAGGGAAGCGCTTTTTGAGGATGCGCTCATAGCGGCCGAAACGGTCGCGGTGGTGCTCGAGTCGAGCCATAAGGTCGGCGCGCAAAGGTTCAATATCGATGCAGTCAAGCGCATAGAGACGGACGAGCAGATCGTCCTTGATCGAAGGCGGGCTGCTTGGCCGGGCTGCCCAGTGCTTCAGCGCGGCTCTGCCCTCGGATGTGAGGGTATAGACCAACTTGTTGGGCTTGCCCGACTGCACGACCTCGCGGCCCCGAATGTGGCCCCGGTCGCGAAGCCGAGAGAGTTCGCGATAAATCTGCTGATGGTCGGCCTTCCAAAAGAAACCGATCGAGGCGTCGAACGTCTTGGCGAGTTCATAACCCGTCATCGGACGTTCTGTCAGGCATGCGAGGATTGCGTCACCAAGTGCCACCTCGCAAACCCCTCTGTTCATGTGAGCGTACTTGACTTTATGCATCAAAGCGCATATGCGTCAATATGCATATTGACCGCCGGGATCAGCCGCCGCGTCCGGTCAGGTGCGTCACGACTGGCTTAAGGTTCCTCGACCAAACGCGCGGGCGTCCCCTCGATCGTAGGCGGCGCCGTGCCTTGCCTATGGGAGACGTCCGATGACCATGACCGGCCTCGACAAATGGTACCTCTACATCAAGTCCCACGACCGCGCGGCGCTCTGGGATCTGCTTCATCCCGATGCGGTGTTCGAAAGCCCCGTCGTGCACACGCCGCAACGCGGACGCGACATCACGTTCAAATATCTGTCGAGCGCAGATAAGGTCTTGGGTGGCCCGGGCTTCGCCTATATCGGCGAATGGCGCAGCAATACCGGCGCAGTTCTCGAGTTTGAAAACGAGATCGACGGGATCAGGATCAACGGCGTCGAGATGACCGGATCACGCATTTCAAGGTGATGGTGCGCCCGCTCAAGGCGGTGAACCTGCTGCATCGGTTGATGGGAGAGCAGCTGATGAGACAGGAAGGCGATGCCGGCGTCGCAAGGTCGCAACCGGTGCCTTGATCGTTGCTGCCCGGACCTCTTGAAACAGGTTAAGGTCACTTCTGGAACTGAATGATTGCTGCGCTGAAAAATCTCCCCTAAAGGAGCCGCCAGACTAGTGCGGTGGATTTGAAGTTCCTGTGAGTTGGCCGCACGTTCTTCTAGGAACTTCAAATCCAACACCGCACTAGAATCAAAAATTTGTAGTGTCCCTTTGCTTCCGAAGTTCGCATCAGGGGCTCCGCAATGACTGGCGAACTTCGGAATCGGGACACTACCGGGAGAACATCAATGCCGACCTACAAAGCCCCTCTGGAAGACGTCAGCTTCCTGCTCAACGACGTGTTTCAGATCGACCGCTACGACAATCTTCCCGGCTTTACCGACGCCTCCGCCGACGTGCGGGAGGCGATTTTGGGCGAGGCGGCCAAACTCAGCGAAGAAGTGTTGCAGCCGCTCAATCGGGTCGGCGATCTCGAAGGCTGCACCCGTCATGACGACGGCAGCGTGACCACCCCGAAGGGCTTCAAGGAGGCCTTCAGGCAGGTCGCCGAAGGCGGCTGGCTCGGGCTCTCGGCGCCGACGGAGTATGGCGGGCAGGGGCTGCCGGTCACGCTGAGCCAGGCCGTCAACGAATTTCAGATCTCGGCCAATATGGCGTTTTCGATGTATGGCGGCCTGACCATGGGTGCGACCGCGGCGCTGATCGTGCACGGCAAGCCCGAACAGAAAAAGATGTTCGTGCCGAAGATGGTGGCGGGACAGTGGACCGGCACCATGAATCTCACCGAGCCGCAATGCGGCACCGATTTGGGCCTGCTGCGCACCAAGGCCGTCAAGCAGGCCGATGGCAGCTACAAGATTACCGGCACCAAGATTTTCATCTCCGCCGGCGAGCACGATCTGGCGGAAAACATCATCCATCTGGTGCTGGCGCGAATCGAGGGCGCACCCAGCGGCATCAAGGGCGTGTCGCTGTTCGTGGTGCCGAAGGTCCTGGTCAATGCCGACGGCTCGCTGGGAGCGCGCAATGGCGTCACCTGCGGCTCGATCGAGCACAAGATGGGCATTCACGGCAATTCCACCTGCGTCATGAACTACGACGGCGCCACCGGCTGGCTGATCGGCGAGGAAAACAAGGGCATGCAGGGCATGTTCGTGATGATGAACGAGGCGCGGCTTGGCGTCGCGGTGCAGGGACTGGCGCAATCCGAGGTCGCCTATCAAAACGCCGCCGCCTATGCGCGGGATCGCCTGCAAGGCCGCTCGCTTTCGGGGACGAAGGCGCCCGACAAGCCCGCCGATCCGATCATCGTGCATCCCGACGTGCGCCGCACGCTGCTCACCATTCGCGCCTTCAACGAGGCGGCCCGCGCCATGGTGATATGGACCGCGCTGAAGAGCGACGTCGCCCACCGCTCCAGCGATCCCAAGGACCGCCAGGAGGCCGACGATCACATGGGGCTGATGACGCCGGTCCTGAAGGGTGTTCTGACCGATGTTGGATTTTCCAACGCGGTGCTGGCGCAGCAGATGTTCGGCGGCCACGGCTATATCGCCGAACATGGCATGGAGCAGTTCGTGCGCGATGCGCGCATCGCCATGATCTATGAGGGCGCCAACGGCATTCAGGCGCTGGATCTGGTCGGGCGCAAATTGCCGCGCGACGGCGGCCGCGCGGTGATTTCGTTCTTCAATGAAGTCGCCGCGTTTGCCAAGGACCACGGCACCGAGGAGGCGATGAAGCCCTATGTCGCCCCATTGAGCACGGCGCTCGGCCATTTGCAGCAGGCCACCACATGGCTGATGCAGAACGCGATGGCGAAACCTGACAATGCCGGCGCCGCCGCCACCGATTACATGCAACTGTTCGGCCTCGTCACCTTCGCCTATATGTGGGCGCGAATGGCGAAAGTGGCGCTGGACAAGATTGCGGACGGCGGCGCGACGCCCTATCTGACCAGCAAGCTGGTGACCGGCCGCTTCTTCATGGAGAGGATGCTGCCGGAAACGTCGTTACATCTTGCGCGCATCCAGACCGGAAGTGCCACCACCATGGAATTGGCGGCGGAAGCGTTCTGATCGGAGAAATTGCTCCAAAGCCCCCGACAAAGATCCGCGACATCTTCGAAACCGTCTATATATTATGATCCTCATATCAGGAGGGCGTCATGCCTGAGGCCTATATCTATGATCACGTTCGCACCCCGCGCGGCCGCGGCAAGCCCGATGGCGCGCTGCATGAAGTGACTGCGCTGGCGCTGGCGACGGCGCCGCTGAAGGCTCTGAAAGAGCGCAACAATCTGGCGGAAGACGTTGTTGATGACGTCGTCCTCGGCGTGGTCGATCCGGTCGGCGAGGCAGGCTCCGACATCGCGCGCTTTGCGGCGATTAAGGCGGGGCTCGGTGAATCCGTCCCCGGCGTTCAGATCAGCCGCTTCTGTGCGTCCGGTCTCGATGCCGTGAATTTCGCCGCCGCCCAGATCATGAGCGGTCAGCATGAACTCACCATCGGCGGGGGCGCCGAATCGATGAGCCGCGTCGGCATCGGCGCCTCCGGCGGCGCCTGGCCGATGGATCCCTCGATTGCGGTGCCGGCCTATTTCATGCCGCAGGGCGTCTCCGCCGATCTGATCGCCACAAAATACGGTTTTTCGCGCGACGACGTCGACGCCTATGCGGTGCAGAGTCAGCAGCGCGCAGCGAAAGCGTGGGACGAGGGCCGCTTCAAGAATTCGGTGGTCCCGGTGAAGGACGTCAACGGGCTCACCATCCTGGCCAGGGACGAGCACATGCGCCCCTCAACGACGATGCAGTCGCTCGGCCAGTTGCAGCCGTCATTTGTGACGGTCGGGCAGATGGGCGGCTTCGATGCGGTGGCGATCCAGTCGCATCCGGAAATCGAGCGCATCAATTATGTGCATCACGCCGGCAACTCGTCGGGCATTGTCGATGGCGCCGGCGCGGTCCTGCTCGGCAGCAAGGATGCCGGTGCCAAGCACGGCCTGAAGCCGCGTGCAAAAATCCGCGCCTTCACCAATATCGGCTCCGAGCCGGCGATGATGCTGACCGGTCCGGTCGACGTGACCGAAAAACTGTTCGAGCGTTCGGGCATGAAGAAATCGGACATCGATCTGTTCGAATTGAACGAGGCGTTCGCTTCCGTGGTGCTGCGCTACATCCAGGCTTTCGACATCGACAACGCCAAGATCAACGTCAATGGCGGCGCGATCGCGCTCGGCCATCCGCTCGGCGCCACCGGCGCGATGATACTCGGCACCGTGCTCGACGAACTCGAGCGCACCAACAAGTCGACCGCGCTGGTCACGCTATGCATCGGCGGCGGCATGGGCACCGCGACGATCATCGAGCGGGTTTGAGTTTTTCTGCGCCGCAGGAGAACATAAGGGCGACGAGAAGAGACATTGATGCCAAAAATCGATTTGGGCGCGTTGCCGGTGCGCAGCGGAACAGCGTATCCGGAGCCGTTTGCAAGAATCGTCGATGGCCGGGAATGGCAGTCGCTTGGTGAGGCAGCGGGTTTGACGCAGTTCGGCGTCAACCTCGTGCGGTTGAAGCCCGGTGCAGCTTCGTCGGCGCGCCATTGGCACGAGCAGGAAGACGAATTCGTGTATATGGTTGAGGGCGAATTGGTGCTGGTCGAAGACGAAGGCGAGACCATTGTGAGGCCAGGCGATGCGGCGGGCTTCAAGGCCGGCGTCCCAAACGGCCATCATTTGGTGAATCGTGCCGACCGCGACGCTGTCTTTCTGGTCGTCGGGACGCGCGCGCAACGCGAACGCTGTCACTACTCCGAGATCGATCTTGTCCACGAGCAGGACGGAGATCGTTACCGATTAACGCACAAATCCGGCGCGCCTTATGGCGACTGGCAACGCGGCTGAGGGAGCACCACGCCATGGCTTACAAGAATTTCAAAGTTGAGACCGACGCCGACGGCATTGCCTTGGTGACATGGGACATTCCGGGCCGTTCGATGAACGTGCTGGACGAGACCACGATCACCGAACTCGAAGAAATCGTGAAGCAGACCTCCGCCGATGCCGCCGTCAAGGGTGTCGTCGTCACCTCGGGCAAGGAAGCATTTTCCGCGGGCGCGGATCTCTCGATGCTCGAGGGCATGAACCGCCGCTATGCCGAACTGCTCAAGGCCAAGGGCGAGGTCGCGGCCAATCAGATGCTGTTCGACGAGAGCCGCAAATCCTCGCTGGTGTTCCGCTCGATCGAAACTTCAGGAAAGCCGTGGGCAGCCGCGATCAACGGGCTTGCGCTCGGCGGCGCGTTCGAACTCACGCTGTCGTGCCATTACCGTGTCGCGGCGGAAAATCCCAAAACGCGCCTCGGGCTGCCGGAAGTCAAGGTCGGGCTTTTTCCCGGCGCCGGCGGCACCCAGCGGGTGCCGCGCATCGTGCCGCCGCAGGATGCGATGCAGATGCTGTTGAAGGGCGAGGCGGTCAACCTGGCGAAAGCCAAGGCGTTGAAGCTGATCGACGCCGTCGTTCCCGCTGGCGATCTCGTCAAGGCGGCAAAAGACTGGATCAAGGGCGGCGGCAAGGCGGTCGCGCCCTGGGATGAAAAGGGGTTCAAGCTGCCGGGCGGCCCGGTTTATTCCAAGGCCGGCATGATGATGTTCCCGGCCGGCAATGCGATCTTCCGCCGCGAGACCTACGACAACTATCCTGCGGCGCGCGCCATCATGAGTTGCGTTTACGAGGGGTTGCAGCTGCCGATCGACGCCGCCTTGCGGGTTGAATCGCGCTACTTCACGCAGGTCCTGCGCTCCAAGGAAGCGGCCGCGATGATCCGCAGCCTGTTCCTGTCGATGCAGGAGTTGAACAAGGGCGCGCGGCGCCCGCAGAACGTGCCCCCGACCAAGGTCAAGAAGCTCGCGATCATCGGCGCAGGCTTCATGGGCGCCAGCGTCGGCTATGTCTCGGCGCGCGCCGGCATCG
>VAZH01000571.1 GCA_005884465.1 Alphaproteobacteria bacterium
GCACGCGCGGACGAAATTGTTTCTCAGTCAGATTTTGCGGTGACCCGCTCCTCATGGTGAGGAGCGCGCTTGCGCGCGTCTCGAACCATGAGGCCTCATGCGCGGCCATCCTTCGAGACGCCCGCCTCTGGCGGGCTCCTCAGGATGAGGTCAGCATATGCAGGTTTATGCAATCACACCTTCTCGAACGGCACATCAATCTTGCTGCGCTTCTCGAGCCAATCCGGCACCGGCAGGTTCTTGGAGCGCATGAAATCCGGATTGAACAGTTTTGACTGATAGCGGTTTCCGGAATCGCAGAGCACGGTGACGATGGTATGACCCGGTCCTAACTGGCGGGCGAGCCGGATCGCGCCTGCGACATTGATGCCGGTGGAGCCGCCGAGGCAAAGACCCTCGTGCTCGAGCAATTCATAAATGATCGGGACGGCTTCCTCGTCCGGAATCAGATAGGCCTCGTCCACCTTGGCATCCTTGATGACAGGTGTGACGCGGCCCAATCCGATGCCCTCGGTGATCGAGTCGCCCGGCGACGCCTTGACCTGACCGTGCTTGAACCATTCATACATCGCCGCGCCGAGAGGGTCGGCGACGCCGATCACGATGTCTTTCTTCTTTTCGCGCAAATAGGCGCTCACGCCCGCCAGCGTTCCGCCGGTACCGATCGAGCAGATAAACCCGTCGACCTTGCCGCCGGTCTGCTCCCAGATTTCAGGGCCGGTCGAAACATAGTGCGCCTTGAGGTTATCCAGATTGTTCCACTGATCGGCAAACAAAACGCCGTTCGGCTCGGATTTACGAAGCTGATCGGCAAGCCGCTTGGCGACGTGCTGGTAATTGTTCGGATTGCTGTAGGGCAGCGCCGGGACCTCGACGAGCTCGGCGCCACAGAGCCGCAGCGCGTCCTTCTTTTCCTGACTTTGGGTTTCCGGAATGACGATCAGGGTCCGGTAACCGCGCGCATTGGCGACTACCGCAAGACCGATCCCGGTGTTACCGGCAGTCCCTTCCACCACCAGGCCGGCGCGCTTCAAGTCACCCCGCTTCTCGGCTTCGAGGATCATTTGCTTGCCGGCACGATCCTTCACCGACTGTCCGGGGTTCATGAACTCGGCCTTGCCGAGGATGGTGCAGCCGGTCGCCTCAGAAGCCTGCTTCAGCTTGATGAGTGGCGTGTTGCCGATCGCTTCGACGACGTCATGGTTGATGTTCATTTGCGAGAATTCTTTCCCGTCTGTTGTCTATTCGGCAACGACCCTAGAGTGCGACCAGCAAAAGTGAAAGCCGGTTTTCGTGATTGTGCAGCGCGAACTATTTTGACTTCACGAACACCAGGTAGCGAATAGCGGCCACCTCCAATCGCTGAGTCACATGAAATCTTGGTAAGATTGCCGTAACCCAGGATCGCGCCGAATTGCGAAAAGCCCAATGGAATATGGAGAACTCTCCAGTTTTTGCGGCCAAATCGGCGCCCTCGATTCGACAATAACAGCGGGGGCAGAGGGTCGAACGGGACTGTCCGCGTCCTGATCACCCGGCTAGTATGGCAATCAGGTTCCCTCAAGGAAGCATCACTCCGGTGAGTGTCTCGCGGGCAGTCCCCACCAGCGTCATCCGCCAATCGGTTCGGCGATTCTCACAGCGTTGCGTGTCGGGCAGCATCGTGCCCGGCGGAGGGCGGATGTGAGCCAGGGATACCCGGGTGTTGCCTTCGACGGTCTGTCTGCTGCCTTCCCCTGTCTGGATCGCGCGGCGCGATGGCTGGCGACGCTTTGCATCGTCGCCAGTTCTGCGGGCTGCATCCTGACCACGGATCTGCCGGATCCGGCGCTCGACATTCCCGATCGATACAAGGCCGCGCGATTGACGGACAAGGACGCGCCCCCGACCTTGGATTGGTGGCGTGGATTTCGTTCGAAGGAATTGACTGATCTGATGGAGGAGGCCCAGACCGTCAATCTGGATATTGCGGCGGCCACCGCGCGCTTCATCCAGGCCGATGCGCAGGCGCGTATCACGGGCGCGGCGTTGCTGCCGAGTCTTCAAGGCAATGGTTCGGAGACCTATTCCCGCACCTCCGGCGCGAGCGCCAGCGGATTGAGCATCGGCGGACGCGAGGTCGTCAACTATACGGCATCGCTCAGCGCCGCTTATGAGCTGGATTTCTGGGGCAAGAATCGCGACGCCACGCAGGCGGCGGAGGAGACGGCGTTCGCGAACCGGTTCGATCGCGATGTGGTTGCGCTGACCACGCTGGTCACCGTCGCCAACGCCTATTTTCAAGTGCTCGCCTCGCAGGACCGGATTCGCACCGCCGAGCGCAACATCGCCAGCGCGACACGCATCCTCGAGGCGATCAGGCAGCGCTTCGAGGCTGGGACAGGGACCGACCTCGACGTTGCGCAACAGGAAAGCGTCGTCGCCAATCAAAAGGCGTTGGTTCCGCCGCTGCGGCAGACGCTGGCGCAGAACATCAACGCGCTGGCGACGCTGGTGTCGCGGCCGCCGGAAAGGCTGCATGTCACCGGCGGCTCGCTCAACCGGATTTCGCCGCCGCGCGTAACCCCCGGTTTGCCGTCGGAACTGCTGACGCAGCGACCGGATATCCGACGCCAGGAATTGCAGCTCGCTTCCGCCACCGCCAACGTTGGAAACGCCCCGCCCGCGCGCAGTTCTTCCCGAGCATCCAGCTGACCGGGCAGGGCGGCTATCAAAGCTCGTCGCTGGCGTCGCTGTTTCAGCCGCACGCGGCATTCTTCAGCTTGGTCGGCAGCCTGACGCAGCCGATTTTCGAGGGCGGAAGACTTTTGGGCAATTTCGAACTCACCAAGGCCAGGCAGGATGAATTGCTGCAGACCTATCGCAAGACGGTGGTCTCGGCGTTCGCCGATGTCGACAACGCACTGACGGCGGTCCGCGAGACGACCATAAGGCTGCGGCTGCAGCGCGAGGTGGTGGCGGCCTCAAGGCGAGCCTTTCAATTGGCCGAGCAGCAGCTTCGGGCCGGGACCGCGGACATCGTAAGTGTGCTAAATACGCAGCTGACGCTATTTCAGGCGGAGGATTTGCTGTGGCAGGCGCAGCTAGCGCGACTGCTTGCGATCGTCAGCCTGTATCAGGCGCTGGGGGGCGGTTGGGAGCCGAGGATGGAAAGGCCGGTCAATGCTCTTTAAGCCGGATCGCGAAAGTCGCCGGCGACCGCGTTGCCCGCGTGGCCTCGCGCGCGCGCCGGCGAACCGTTTCGATCGCGATCACGCTCCTGATCATCGGCGGCCTCGGCTACATCGCCTGGACCTCGCTGCAGCAGAGGCAGGCCGCGAACAGGAACGCGCGCCCCGATCTTCCGGTGCCGGTGCTGGCGGCGACACCGCGCATCCAGGACGTGCCGGTCTATCTCGACGGCGTCGGCGCCGTTCGCGCCTTGAATAACGTGTTGGTGCGCTCTCAGGTCGACGGCAAGTTGATCGCCGTGAATTTCACCGAAGGGCAGGACGTCAGAAAGGGCGACGTGCTCGCCGAGATCGATCCGGTGCTCTACAAGGCGCAGTATGATCAGGCCGTGGCCAAGAAGGCGCAGGACGAAGCGCAACTCGCAAACCAGCGCCTCGACCTGGCACGCTATCAGCAGCTTTCCGCCTCCAACGCCGGCTCCAGGCAGCAATATGATACGCAACGCGCCGTCGTCGCCCAGCAGGAAGCGCTGGTGAAAGCCGATCAGGCGGCGATCGACAACGCCCAGGCGATGCTAGGCTATACCAAAATCATTGCGCCTTTGTCGGGCCGGGCCGGCCTGCGCCAGGTCGACCAGGGCAACATCATCCACGCCTCTGATCTCACCGGCCTCGTCATCATCACCCAGCTGCAGCCGATCGCGGTGCAGTTCAGTCTTCCGCAGCAGCAGATCGTGCGGGTCAACGCTGCTTCCGCCAGGGGTCCGCTGACCGTCGACGTGTTCGGCAATGACGGGACAACGGTTATCGACAGCGGCACGCTGAAGGGCATCGACAACCAGGTCGATCCGACCACTGGCACGCTCAAGCTCAAGGCCGAATTTCCCAATGCCAATTTTCAACTATGGCCCGGGCAATTCGTCAATGTGCGGCTCAAGGTCGATACGCTTTCGAGCGCGATTGTGGTACCGACCTCGGCGGTGCAGCGCGGTCCTGCGGGCACGTTTAGCTACGTCATCGGTGACGGCGACATTGTGAGCGCGAAACCGGTTGTGGTGACGCAGCAGAACGAAACCGATGCGGTGATAGCCGGCGGATTGTCGCCCTCCGATCGCGTGGTGACGACCGGCTTTGCCAACCTGTCCGATGGCGCCAAGGTCATTGTCGGCAAGGAGGAACAGACGCCGGCGGCCGATCTCGCGCCGCGCAAAAAACGGAGCAGCAGGGACGTGCAGAGCTCGGACGGTCAAGGCGAGCGCCGCGGCAAGAGGGGCGAGCGCGCACAGGGCGAAGGCGATCAAAAGGGTCAAACCGGACCCGCGCAAGGGAGCGAGCCGTCGGGCAGCGGAGCGAAGTCGCAGCCATGACCGCAAACTTCCTCGCTTGCAACATTCCTGATTTGAACACCTGACTTCGCAAGCGTGAGCACGCATCGATGAGCGTCTCTGAACCGTTCATTCGTCGTCCGATCGCAACCTCGCTGTTGGGGATCGCGCTGTTCATCGGCGGTGCGCTCGGTTATTGGGCGCTGCCGATATCGGCGCTGCCGCAAGTCGATTTCCCGACGGTGCAGGTGACGACCCAATTGCCGGGCGGCAGCCCCGACGTGCTCGCCTCGCTGATAACAGCGCCGCTCGAGCGTCAACTCGGGCAGATTCCGTCGCTGTCGTCGATGACCTCGACGAGTTCGTTCGGCGTCAGCCAGATATCGCTGCAGTTCGATCTCAACCGCGACATCGACGGCGCCACCCAGGATGTGCAGGCAGCGATCAACGCCGCGGCGGGAGTACTGCCGAGAAGTCTTCCGTACCCGCCGACCTATGCCAAGGTGAACCCCGCGGACGCGCCGGTTTTGACGCTGGCGCTGACGTCGGACACGATTTCGCTCCGCGCCATGAGCGACCTTGCCGACACCATCCTCGCGCAGCGCCTCAGCCAGCTTTCCGGCGTCGGACGCGTCGCGGTGCTGGGCGGGCTGAAGCCGGCGGTGCGGGTGCAGGCCGACCTGGCGCGGCTCGCGGCCTATGGCATTTCAATGGAGGATTTGCGCAACGCGATCGCGGGCGCCAATGTCTCCGGGCCGAAGGGATCGCTCGACGGCGCGCAACAGGCCTACACCATTGCCGCCAACGACCAGATCGCGGCGGCGGAGGCCTACAAGCCCATCATCATCGCCTATCGCAACGGCGCGCCCGTTACCATCGGCGACGTCGCCCAGATCGTCGACGGCCTGGAGAACGATCGCACGGGCGGCTGGTACCAAGGCACGCCGGCGGTCATCATCGATATCCAGAGGCAACCCGGCGCCAACGTGATCGATGTCGT
>VAZH01000572.1 GCA_005884465.1 Alphaproteobacteria bacterium
CCACCATCGGCGACATGCAGAACGATCTCGCGATGTTCAAACGGAGTGGCATCTCGATCGCGATGGGCAACGCCACCGACGACGTCAAGAAACTAGCGACGTATGTGACTGCATCAAACGAGAAGGAAGGCTTTGCGGGAGCGATCGATATTATCTTGAAGGGTAATAACGCGAGCTAAACCAAAGGCACCGCCGCCTCCCCGCCTGTCGTCCCGGCGAACGCCGGGACCCATATGGCGGGACTTCTCGTTTAGGCAATGTGGTAGTTACCTTTAACCATTGACATCGGCGGTTATGGGTCCGGCGTTCGCCGGGACGACGAGAGTTAATTTTTGCGTCTGCTTCGACCGCTGCGTCTGCTCAGCTCTTGCGGCCGCCTTGCGGCTCGTCGACGAACACGACCGGTGTTCCCTTTTTGACGTTGCGGCCCAACAAGCCGGCATCCCAGTTCGTGAGCCGAACGCAGCCATGGGATTCGGCTTTGCTGACCTTTGCAGGGTTTGGCGTGCCATGGATGCCATATCCCTCCGCTGACAGCGCGATCCAGTAGGATCCGACCGGATTATTCGGCCCCGGTCTGATCGTGAACGCCGTTTTGGATTTCACGCCTTTGAATTTATAATCGGGATTATAGCGGTAGGTCGGATTGGCATTGACAGAGACGACCTTGAAGCTACCGCTTGGACTCGGTTTTTCCTCGCTGCCAACGGTCGCCGGAAAAAAGCCGATCAGCGCACCCGACGGATCGAGCGCCTTCACCGTCTGACGCGACTTGTTGATTTCGATCCGGCCGATCGTTACTTTAGATGGATTGTTGAGCACGTTGGCAACGAAAATGCTTTCGCCGGCCTGGTCGAATTTCTTGCCGGGATTGAGCGCCGCAAGCAGTCCTTCGCTCATATGAAACTTCTCGGCGATGGCTTCGCGCGGGCTCGTGTAACTGAGCGCTTTCAGGCTTTTCATGTCGTCCATCTTGGCGGGAAGTTTTTCCAGGAAAGGTCCCTTCACATCGCTGTCGGAAATCTTGTACTCGGCGATAACGGGATCTTGGCTGCTACCCGCAAGCATGGCCCAAATCTCCGGCGTGAGCGCCTTGTCGGAGGGCAAACCTTTGGCCTCGGCGAAGGCTTTCAGGGCTTTTTGCGCATTTTCGCCGAGCTTGCCGTCGATTTCCCCGGGGGAGAATTGAGCCCGGTCCAGAAGAACCTGGGCCTTCACGACGGCCGCATCGGTCTTGTCCTCGGCAGCAGGCTTTGAGCGAAATTCAGCATTATTGATGGCTGCCGCATCAAGGCCGGCGGCCATCGCCGGAAATACCAGCCAGCCCAAAAAAATCGTCGCGACCAACAGGCGGATCACCCGGCAACCTCCAGCCAAGATATGACAACAATCAATTTTGGGCTGACAAGTTCCGCCGTCTGGCAACCGAAGGCGGGTTTCAGTCGCTACGTCGAGCGCTGCACCGCCGGCTTCTCGACCGGTTTTTTGGCGTCGCAGAGGTTATGGGCGGTATTGATCAGGGCGATATGCGTCAGCGCCTGCGGGAAATTCCCGGTTTGACGCGCCATACCGGGATCGAATTCCTCCGCCAGCAAGCCCAAATCGTTCGCCACCGCGACCACGCGTTCGAACAGCGCCTGCGCCTTGGCGACATCGCCGGCCAGCACATGGGCGTCGGCGAGCCAGAGGGTGCAGGCAAGAAACGCGCCTTCGGCCGGTCGCGATTCATGCGAGACCTCGCGGGGATCGTGCCGCAGCACAAATCCATCCCACATCATCTGTTTCTCAATAGCGGCGATAGTGCCGCGAACGCGCGGATCCGAGGCAGGAAGGAAACCGACCGCGGGCATCAGCAATACGCTGGCATCGAGCAGTTGCGAGCCGTAGGATTCGACAAAGGCGTTTTGCGTCACGTCAAAGCCCTTCTCGCAGACCTCGCGGCAGATGGCGTCGCGCGCGGTCCGCCAGCGATCGAGCGGTGCCTTGAATCCGAACTTTTCGGCACTCTTGATGCCGCGATCGAACGCGACCCATGTCATCACTTTCGACGAGACATAGTGCTTGCCCGCACCGCGCCGCTCCCAGATGCCGTGATCCGGCTCGTCCCATATTTCCGCCAGGTGCTGCAGCACCGTGCATTCCAATGCCCAAGAGCCTTCGTCGAGCTCGAGCGCTGCCACCCGCCACTGATGAAACGCGTCGACCAATTCGCCGTAGACATCGAGCTGCAACTGGGCGTGCGCGGCATTGCCGACCCGAACCGGCCGCGCGCCTTCGTAACCCAGCAACCAGTCGGCCTCCCATTCCAGCAGGCGCCGCTGGCCCATAATGCCGTACATGATCTGCATATTCGCAGGCCAACCTGCCGCAGCGCGCAGCAGCCAATTGTGCCAGGCCAGGGCTTCCTCGGTATAACCAGAGTTCATCAGCGCCAACAGCGTAAAGGTGGCGTCGCGCAGCCAGCAAAAGCGATAGTCCCAATTCCTGGCGCCGCCGAGTTTTTCCGGCAGCGAGGTCGTTGGTGCCGCGACAATACCGCCGCTCGGCCCATAGGT
>VAZH01000082.1 GCA_005884465.1 Alphaproteobacteria bacterium
AGATCAGTGATATCGATGTCGATCGCCAACTCCATTCGCGCGCAAATTCCGCCTGTTCACCCCGAGGGCTATCCGTTCATCGGCGGCTTTGCCCTTGCCAGCCTGATTCTGTTCTGGATCTGGACGCCGCTCGGCTGGCTCGGCACGTTGCTGACCATCTGGTGCGCGCTGTTTTTCCGCGATCCGGTGCGGGTGACGCCGGTGCGCGAGGGCATCGTCGTGGCGCCGGCCGACGGACGCATTTCGATGGTGACGCAGATGTTGCCGCCGGCCGAACTCGGTCTCGGCGACAGGCCGCTACCGCGCATCTCGATATTCATGAGCGTGTTCAACTGCCATGTGAACCGCAGTCCGGCGGCGGGACGGATCGACCGGATCGCGTATCGGCCGGGCAGCTTTGTCAACGCCGAGCTTGACAAGGCGAGCGAGGACAACGAGCGCAATTCGCTTGTCATCTCCACGCCGAACGGACGCATCGGCGTGATCCAGATCGCAGGCCTGGTGGCGCGGCGGATCGTATCGTTCGTTCGCGAAGGACAGTCGATCGCCGCAGGAGAGCGCTTCGGGCTGATCCGC
The DNA here is from genome assembly GCA_005884465.1 of Alphaproteobacteria bacterium. Lineage (GTDB taxonomy): Bacteria > Pseudomonadota > Alphaproteobacteria > Rhizobiales > Xanthobacteraceae > Bradyrhizobium. The sequence goes on from VAZH01000082.1 coordinate 577, forward strand.
TTCGGGTCGCGGCTCGACGTCTACCTGCCCGAAGGCACCAAGGCGCTGGTCTCCGAAGGTCAGACCGCGGTCGCCGGCGAGACCATTTTGGCCGATTTCAGGCTTGCCGACGACGGTCGGACTTTCCGCCCCGATTAACCATTTCGGCGGTGAAACGGGCGGCTGAGCGCCACATGGCGGAGCCGGCCGACACTTGCTATATCTATGGAAGCCATGGAGATGCCTTTCGATCCCAAATCCACCGAAATGCGCCGGCGCCGGTTTCGCCCGATCCCGGTGCGGATGCTGGTGCCCAACGTCATCACCTTGCTTGCGATTTGCGCGGGGTTGACGGCGATCCGGCTGTCGACGGAAGGGCGGATGGAATTGGCGGTGGCGGCAATCGTGTTCGCAGCCGCACTCGACGGCATCGACGGCCGTGTCGCGCGCATGATCAAGGGCCAGTCGAAATTCGGCGCGGAGCTCGACAGCCTCGCGGACTTCGTCAATTTCGGCGTCGCGCCCGGCCTGATCCTGTATTTCTGGCAGTTGCACGAGATCCACAATGGCGGCTGGATCGCGGCGATGGTGTTCGCGATCAGCGGCGGCTTGCGGCTTGCACGCTTCAACGCGACCATGGACGATCCGAACAAGCCGGCGTTTGCGACGAATTTCTTCACCGGCGTTCCGGCGCCCGCCGGCGCGATTACCGTGCTGCTTCCGGTCTATCTCGCATTCCTCGGCCTGCCGAAGCCCCATCCGACGCTGACCGCGCTCTATACGCTCTTGATTGCGTTCCTGATGGTCTCGCGCCTGCCGGTGTTTTCGGGCAAGGCCATTCGCATGCGTGTGCCGCCGGAAATGGTGCTGCCGGTTTTCGTCTCGGTCATTTTCTTCATTGCGCTCTTGATCGGCTATCCCTGGCACATTCTGTCGGCGGGTTCGGTGCTCTTTCTCCTGAGCCTGCCGGCCGGGTGGAAATCTTATCGCGACCAGCAGCGCGCGTCCGCCGCGCAGGCCGCTGTGCCCGCCGATGCCACCGCGTCAAATCCAGCGGCGCCATACACACCGGCGGTCGGCGAAGCAGAGCAGGACAATCGGCCGGCCCGGCTGAATTGAGCTTTGATCCCAAAATATCTGCCATGAGCGATCGCCGAGTTGGGTTCGATCCTAATCTCGGTTATACGGCTGACCACATACGGCCTTAAAAAATGGCCGACCCCATGAATTCAGGAGAAAACGCCGTGACGGATTCCGCGACCCCACCGCTGCCCGCTGCACTTCTTGAAGCATTGGCGCGCTACGACACGCCCACAATCTGCAACGCGTTGGAAATCGTCGCGCCGGCCCGTCGTCTCGTCGGCTATACGACCAAGCCGCTGGTGTGCCCGTTCCCGGATCTGCCGCCGATAGTCGGATATGCGCGCACCACGACGATCCGCTCGGTGCTCGCCTCCGGCCTTCCGGCCGCCGAACAGCAGCAGCGGCGGATTGCCTATTACGAATATGTCGGCACCGGCCCGGGACCGCGCATCAACGTGATCCAGGATATCGACGGCCCCGATGCGGGATTTGGTGCATTCTGGGGCGAGGTCCAAAGCTCGGTGCACAAGGCGCTCGGCTCTCTCGGTGTCATCACCGACGGTTCGATCCGCGACATCGCGCAATGGGCGCCTGGCTTCCAGGCGCTTGCGGGCTCGATCGGACCGTCTCACGCCTATGTTCACGCCGACAATTTCGGCGGGGAAGTTCGCGTGGCCGGAATGACGGTGCGCTCCGGCGATCTCATTCACGCCGATCGTCACGGCGCCGTGGTCATTCCGCTCGATGTCGCCGCGAAGCTGCCGGACGCGGCCGAGCTCTGCGGCCGCCGCGAGACGCCAATCCTTGAGATCGCCCGCAGCAAGGATTTTACGCTTGAAAAGCTGAAAGAGGCGCTGAAGCGTTCGGCTGAAATTCACTAGCGATCCGATCGCTTCGGCATGTGGGGGACCGTCATGAGAAGGTTCTTGGTTGCGCTGGTGCTGGCAATTTTTGCCGGCATCGTTGCTGTGCAGGCGCAAACCTATCCATCGCGTTCAATAACGATCGTGGTTCCGTTCCCGCCGGGTGGATCGACCGATACCGCCGCCCGGATCATGGCGGAGCGCATGCGGGCGCCGCTGGGACAGCCGATCGTAGTCGAAAATGTCGGCGGCGCCGGCGGCAGCATCGGGGTCGGACGCGTCGCCCGTGCGGCGCCGGACGGCTACACCTTCGACATCGGCCAATGGGACACCCATGTCGGCAGCATCATCTACAAACTCGACTACGATCTGGAAAAGGATTTTGAGCCGATCGGCCTGATCTCCAACAATCCCCAGCTCATGGTCGCCAAAAATGACCTTCCGGCCAACAACCTTGCCGAGCTCGTGACGTGGATGAAGGCGAACCCGGGCAAGATCAATTTCGTCAACCAGAACGCGGCGGCAAATGTCACCGGCGTGCTGTTCGAGAGCCTGACCAAGCAAAAAGTGCAGTTCATTCCTTATCGCGGCGCGGGCCCGGCAATGACCGATCTGATTTCCGGGACCGTGGACCTGCTTGTCGTTCAGGGTGCGGTGGCGCTGCCGCAAATCCGTGCCGGCAAGATCAAGGCGATCGCCAACCTTTCGGCGAAACGCTCGGCCTCGATGCCGGACATTCCGACCGCGGACGAGACCGGCGTGCCCGGACTTTACATGTCGGGCTGGTTCGGCTTCTTCGCGCCGAAAGGGACATCGAAAGACGTCATCGCCAGGCTCAACGCCGCGACCGTCGAGGCGCTTGCCGATCCGGCTATCCAGAAGCGGTTTACGGAATTGGGGCTCGACGTTGCTCCGCGCGAGCAGCAGACGCCGGAAGGGCTGGCCGCGTTCCAGAAAGCCGAAATGGAAAAATGGTGGCCGATCATCAAGTCTGCCGGTATCGGCGCGCAGGCGCAGTGAGGACGGAAGTGCTTTCGACATGAAGATGGACGGCAAAACGGTATTGATCACCGGTTCGACCGACGGCGTCGGCCGCTACGTCGCCGCCAGACTTGCCGCTGATGGCGCCAAAGTATTGATCCATGGCCGCGACAAGGCCCGGGCGAAAACGCTTGCCGATGAGATCCGCGGCCGCGGGCACGACGCGCCGATCTTCTATCAGGCTGATCTTTCGTCCCTTGCCGGTGCGCGACAGCTCGCGGAGGCGGTGACTGCCGACCACAAGCGGCTCGACGTTTTCATCAGCAATGCCGGAATCGGATCGCGCACACTCGGGAGCGAGCGACGCACCAGCGCTGAGGGACACGAACTGCGGTTTGCCGTGAATTACCTTTCCGGTTTCCTACTCACTTACCTTTTGCTGCCCTTGCTAAAGGCCAGTGCGCCATCGCGCATCATCAATGTCGCCTCGCTCGGCCAGCACCCGCTCGACTTCGACGATGTGATGCTGGCCAAAGGCTACAGCGGCACGCGCGCCTACGCGCAGAGCAAGCTGGCGCAGATCATGTTCACCATCGATCTCGCCGCAGAACTCAAGGGTTCGGGCGTGATGGTGAATGCACTGCATCCCGCCACTTACATGAACACCACGATGGTGCGCGAAGGCGGCATAACGCCAATCTCCACGGTCGAGCAGGGCGGCGAAGCGATCCTGCATCTTGCAGTTGGCGACGATGTCGCAGGCAAATCCGGGCTGTTCTTCAACGGCATGCAGCAATCGCAAGCCAATCCGCAGGCCTATGATGAGGCCGCCCGCCAACGGTTGCGCACGCTGAGCCTCGAACTCACCGGCTTGACCAGCGCATGACGTGGTCAAACTGGCGGTGGCAGCTCACCATCTGCTGGCTGGCTCTCAACCGGCGCAATCGAGGCTTTGCGGGTTGTCCGCTGCAGTTCAACTTCCTTGGTGACGGCCGCAACGGAATTGCCCACCTTGTCGACGACCGCCTTCAATGCATCAGCGGATATATCGAGCCGCCGGGTCCAGGCACGAACCTGAATGGGTTCTGCCAGGTCGATTTTATTGCGGACCGGCGGATGTTTGATGCGTTGCATGACGGCATACCCTTGGTTACAGGGTCAACGTCATCCACAGAACTTCGTTCCACTTTGTGGACGCAACGCTAGTGGGGCGGGTGCCCCACCAACGATTGCGAGCAGTGTTCGAAAGATCTGGCTGGGTCACATCGGCGAGACGATCCGATGCCAATGCAGTCCGGCAAGCTTCAAAGGGGCAGCTTCAGCCGGCAACCAGACTCGCGGCACGCCAAAGCAGAGCAATGCGATGCATTGCTCCCCCTGCCGTTGAATTGTCGAGTCAGCCCTTCGTTACAATCGGCGCCGGCGCCTTGCCAACCGGGGTCTTGCCCACCGGGGCCTTACCGATCGGAGCCTTGCCAACCTGCGCCTGCTGGTAGACCGGTTGCGCGCGAGGCAAGTCTGCAGCGACGGCGGCGGTCAACATGCCGAGCGAGGTGCCGGTCACTACCAGGAATTTCAACATGAGCATTCTCCTAATCACGAGGGACAAAACTTGATTCGAGTAGTAGTCTGCTCAACGTTCCCCGGCAATTAACAGGCGGCAATCAACAGGATCGCAGGCGATTTTCTGGGCTTGTGTGGCCGAAATACCACGCGGAAGCCGTGCCAACCATGCTTCGCGTCCGCTTTATTTAGCCTTGGCGATCGCCCCGATCTCGCGGGCGATTTCGGCCTGGATGCGGGCGCTCTTGTCGATGTTGATGTGGGAAACGGTCGAGTCCTCCGCGACATCGACATTCGATATCTTGCCCCGGAAACCAGGTCCCGCCGTAAGCGGAGCTCCCCAACCCCCCGATTGGTAATAGTTGATCGCCCGCATGACGTTAGCCGGCACGGGATCCTGCCTGTAGGGAGCGAGCGTCACCAACAGCGCGACCGGCACATTTTGCGCCTCAAGTGCCCGAGCCATGTCGATGACGTTGTTGGCCCCCTGCGAGTGGCCGACCAGCACGATCGCGTCGGTCTTGCCCCCGGCGCGCTCGCGCAGGATTTCGTCCGCGGCGGTTTTCCACTGCAGATGCCCGGCCACCTCGGCGTGGATGCCCTTGGCCTTGAGCGCGTCGGCGATGGCGTCGAGGCCCGTCGAGAACACACCGAACCAGCCTCGCAACAAAATCACACGCGGCTCTGCGCGGGCGGGAGCGCAATAGAGGACGAGGATAACCGCGATCACTCCCAGGCACGAACTGACATAGCTACGGTCGCTCTGCACGCGCTTGCTCCGGAAAGATTGTGCCACGACGCCACTTAATCTGGAAAGCATGATCCTGTCAGCCCCGCTGCGTTTCGTCGTGGTCCTGCTTGCGGCCAGCGTTCACACTCAAGTTCAATCGGCGATCGCGGCACCGCTATCGAATTTATTGCGAACCATCTGGTTACCTGCAATTCTGAAGCTCTTATGATGACCTTTGCAATACTTGGTCTCATCGCATTCCTCGGGATATCTCTGATCCCAATTTATATCTTGCGTCGCAGGGAATACGCCCGAGCGCGAGAATATTTCGTCGCTTCCGAGCCCACTCCCGGCGGCGTCGTACAGAATAGTTCCATTGCTTACTCGTTACAGATTGCGGCCTTTGCCCAGTTCTTCAGCTGGGGCGCCAGGGGCGATTTCTGGCTGGCTATCGTTTGCTCGGCGACGTTTGGAGCAGGCCTCTACCTGCTCTACCGACTGCGCCGGCCGATGCTGGGTTTTTTGGGCCAGGCACTGGATCGCGATCGGTCCATCACGGTCCCGGGTTTCATCGCACGTCAGCATGGCAACGATCCGCGCGTCCTGTTATTTGCTGCGGCGCTAAGTGTTATCGCGTTCGCGGGCTTGATCACCAGCGCGGCGATCGGCGTCGCGTCATTGGTGAATCAGGTCCTTCCGGGTGGCCCAAATCTCACATTCGCCATTGCATGTGGCCTTTTGGGATTGATGATGCTGTACACAATACCGGCCGGGAATTCCGGGGCCATGCGTTCGGCGCAAGCGCAACTGGGAATTCTGTATCTTGGATTGATCGGATCAATCCTCGTTGTCTTGTACATGTTAATCTCATCGGCTGTACGGATGCCGCCGCGCGGCACATTCGCGGTAGCCGTCCTCGCGGCGTGCTGCGCAATCGTGCTGATCTATCGGCGATCGCGATACGTCGACACCAGCCCGATCGGACGCCCCGTCTCCGGCGAAGGCGCTGATATCGAACCACGCGGCGCGCGGCTATTCCGCAGGTTTTCGAGAGTTACCAATGAACTGATAGCGCTGGTGGTTGCGATAACGCTCGGCGTCGCGGTGATTGATCTGTATGCCCAGGGCTTTGCAGCCGTGATCACCGAGAGCGTCGCCGCATTGCGGGCAGTGATGCCGACGTCCGTTTCAGTATTGATAGCCCTGGTCCTGCTGACGATCTTCTATCCGATTGTCGACACCACGAACTGGCTCAGAATAGCGGCGCTACCGACGGATGGCGGCCAAATGCCGGAGGCGTTTGCAGGGGTGCTTGGGATGTACGCCGGCGCCAGCGCGCTGCTGTGGCTCATGATATGCATGTTCGGGACGATCGCGGTACTCGCGACGGGCATGCCTGATGGCGCCGACATTTTGCAGTCTTTCATTGGGTGGCTTGCTTCGCAGCAGAACAGCGTGGCGGATGCGGCCTCGGGGCTATTGCTCGTAAGTCTGATTGCAATGGCCGTGGTGACGATGAATGCAACGTTTTCCGCAACGTTGGCGACTATTCGGTACGACCTGATCCCAGCCTTCTCGCCAAATCTGGCGCAACCGTCCGACCAGGCGCTCGCGTGGCGACGCGCCGTCACTGTAGCGGGCGGGGTCTGCGTGACCATGCTCCTCATCCTGTCCTTGCTGAATGATTATCTCGACCCGAGCTTCGCCAGCGCCAGGTTTGTCAACCTGCAGCTCGCGTGTTTTTGCGCACAGCTTGCATTCGCTCCACTCGTCGTGGGTCCCATGGTTCTCGGAAACGCTGGCGTCATTAGCCCGGCTTGGGCAATCGCGGTGCTCGGAGGCGGCGTTGCTGCGGGGCAAGGCCTCGTTATTGTCAGCCTTCAGCCCGAATACAAAACGTGGCTGTGGGCAGCGATTCCGGCGTGTCTCGGAGTTGGCTTGTCGCTTTATGCGGTTGCGCTGCTGCGGACCAACAGAGTGTCGCCGGCCGCATAGCGGCAATCGCGTCACGATTCGGCGTACGTCTTGATCACGCAACCGAGCAGAAATCCAACGAACACAGGACCCTGGCCGGTGCCTAGTTCTTTATTAACCAATTGTTATGCCTACTAAATTCGGTAACGCGTCTTTAATGGCACCGACGTAGGGTTCCCGTTGCGTAGCTTCGGATGGGGCGCGCCACCGTCCAGGACGGCCGGTCGTTCGCGTGCGTTGGAGAATCCCATGGATATCATGACGGGCGTTGGGCTCGTGTGCGGCATCATCGTCGTTTCAGTGATGATCCTCATGGGCGGCGATCTCCACATGTTCATCAGCGAACATGCGATCATCATCATCTTCGGCGGATCGATCGCCGCCACCATGATCCGCTTTCCGCTCAGCGCGATTTTGCATGGTCTGCCGCTCGGTGCGAAATTTGCTTTCACGATGAGCCGGCTGTCGGCGCGGGATCTGGTCGACGAACTCGCGCGGATCGCCGAAATAGCACGCAAGCAGGGGCCGGTCGGCCTGGAAAAAGTCGAAACCGATGAACCGTTCCTTGCCAAGGGAATTCGATATGTCGCCGATGGCTACGATCTCGAATTCATCCGCGACAACCTTGAACGCGACCGTGACAACTTCCTGATGCATCTCGACGAGGGCGGGAAAATCTACCGCGCCATCGGCGACTGCGCGCCGGCGTTCGGCATGATCGGCACGCTGATCGGCATGGTGCAGATGTTTGCCAACATGACCGATCCTTCGAAGCTCGGTCCATTCATGGCGACCGCATTGCTGGCGACGCTGTACGGCGCGCTGGTCGCGAACCTGTTCTGCCTGCCGATCGCCGACAAGCTGCATGGCAAGCTGCTTGACGAGGAGACTAATCGCACGCTGATCATCGACGGCATTCTGATGATCCGGGATTCCAAGAGCCCGACGCTGGTGCGGGAAATGTTGCTGGCGTACTTGCCGGAAAAACATCGCCAGGAAGAAGGCGAGCCGGTACCGGCCTGATCGGCAGGTAACGGCGGTCCGGGAAGCAGGCGATGGCCAAGAAAAAGCGCGGCGATGCACATACCGGCGGGCACGGCTGGTTCGTAACCTTCGCCGACCTCATGGGCTTGATGATGAGCTTCTTTGTGATGCTCGTCGCCTTCTCCAACCAGGACCAGCAAAAGCTGAAAATCGTCGCGGGCTCGATGCGTGAGGCGTTCGGCGTGCAGACCGAAGCGCGTTATACCGCGATCATCGAAACCGATGGCCTGCCGACGAGGCCGAAACTAAAAAACGCCGCCCACATTCCGCCCGAGGAAGCATCCAATACGCCGACCCCGGATCAACAGGAGCGCAACCTTACTTCCGGCGCCCGGCTGAAAGTCGATCGCGAATTCGCGCTTGCCTCGGCATCGTTGCGGCAGGCGTTGCAGGACATGCCGGAACTGACCGAAATTTCAAAACACATCATGTTTGAGGAGACCAGCCAGGGCCTCAACCTCGAAATCGTCGATCAGGACGGGCGGTCGATGTTTGCCGATGGCTCCAAGGCACCCTACGAGCGCACGCGCCGGCTGATCCAGAAACTTGCGGCTCCGCTGAAGGCGACGCCGCTGCGAATCTCGATCGTCGGTCACACCGCGGCGGGTTTCGTGCCGGCGCAAAGCGGCTACGGGGCGTTCGATCTTTCGGCGGACCGGGCCAACGCCGTGCGGCAGATCCTCGAGAGGGAAGGGTTGCCGCCAGCCCACATTTTTGCGGTCTCCGGAAAAGCAGACAGCCAGCCACTCTTCCCCGACGATCCCTCGCTATCGGTCAACCGGCGCGTGACCATCACGCTGATGCGTGAAGCCCCGCCGTTGCCGCCTGGGCTGAAGCCTTAATTCATCCTACTATATTACCTCCTGCCGCCTGACGTTTCGTGGGGCGGTCCGGCATTGCTGGCAGCGCCACGCTGGTCGGTTGACAAGCTTTCGGGTAAGGCGTCGATAGCCGGCCCGGATCATATCAATCGATAGAGCGTTCTCTCCCATCATGGCCGTCAGCGTCACATCAACAGAAACCCATGAAGCCTCGGTCTCGACCGGCTTTTGGGCGCTGACGCTGGGAAGTATCGGCGTCGTCTTTGGCGATATCGGAACCTCGCCGCTGTATGCGTTTCGCGAGGCTGTTGCCAGTGCGGCGCAAGGCCAGCCGGTCACGCGAGTCATTGTGCTCGGGGTTCTGTCCCTGATCCTGTGGGCGCTCTTTATCGTCGTCACCGCAAAATACGTTCTGCTGCTGCTGCGCGCCGACAATAACGGCGAGGGTGGCACGCTTTCGCTGATGGCGCTGGGCCAACGGGCGCTGGGCCGAAAAAGTTGGCCATTGCTGGCGCTGGGTGTCATCGGTGCGTCGATGTTCATCGGCGATTCCATGATCACGGCGGCGATCTCGGTACTGTCGGCGGTCGAAGGTCTCAAGTTGGCGACGCCGGCGCTTGAGCATTATGTGGTGCCGCTGACGG
>VAZH01000083.1 GCA_005884465.1 Alphaproteobacteria bacterium
CAATCAGATTTGGCACCTTCAGTGGCTTCAACGCAGCCAAGGCGTTTTTCAACACCATGCCATAGGCGCTGGTTGGACCCCAATCCTCTGAATAGTTTACCCACGCCGCGAAAAGAATAACGGTTTGCGGGCGTTTTGTTTCGATCGCCTCAAGTGCCGCCGCGTTGTCGCGATTGCATTTTTCGCTGCCTCCAAAAAAAGGACAGCTTGCTCGCGTCGCCTGCAATATCGTGAGGTCAGGAAATGCCCTGCGTAACCCCGGGTAAAGACGTGCGGCGTGAGAGTCGCCCCATACCAAAATTCCGTCGGGGTTCGCATTTTGGCCTAAGCATTCGGGCGCAAGTTCTTGAGGTCCAAGGTCGTCGCGGAGGCAACAGGAATAGATACGAACATCCGTCCAATACTCGTATTTCATTGTCGAGAGGATGGAAGCAACGTCTTCTTGGTCGGCTTTCTGATAACGATAATTGATGCCGCCTGAAAAAAAGAATACTGCGGCAACGGCCGCTGTTGACGCCATGCCGATGATGAGAGGACGGAATGTTCTTTCGATGTTGAGCTTTCTGAACCGCTTCTCGACCAACTCGTAGGTCGCCGCCGCCAAAATGAAGCTCGCGATCAACAGGACCGCTGAAATCAGCGGCCCCTCGATATGACGATATCTGGCAAGGGACAATAACGGCCAGTGCCAAAGGTAAAGCGGGTAGCTTATCAGGCCGATGTAGACGACGGCGTTGGACGAAAGGACGTATCTGGCCGCGAGGGTATCGCGCCCCGACCAAATGACCGCGGCTGTGGCCAGCGTCGGCAGGGCTGCGATGTAGCCGGGAAACCGACTATCCGACTTGAAGAGGACCATCGCCAAGGCGATCCCTGCCAGACCCAGGACGGATGCCCTGGATCGGATCGTTGCGCTTGCGGGCAGCGGACCGATACATGCGATCAGCGCTCCGAGGGACAATTCCCAAATGCGGAATTGCGGCAAGTAAAATGCCGAGGCTACATTTATCCGCGTCATGTACACGCCTAGTGCAAATGAGAACACAGTGACGATAAGCAGAATGCCGATTGTCAGGATCCTATGTCGCGCGACGAACAGCAAGGTCAGCGGCCAGACCAAATAGAATTGTTCCTCGATACCGAGCGACCAAAGATGCAATAGCGGCTTGAGGATTGCCTTGGTGTCGAAGTATCCAGCCTCGCTCCAGAACAGAAAATTAGGGACGAACAGGGCAGCGGCGACAGCTTCCTTGGCTAACATCTCGTATTTGATTGGCAGAAGAAGGAACCAGCCGGCAGCCAGCGAGCATGCCAGGACGACAATCAGCGCCGGAAAAATCCGCCTGACCCGGCGACGTAAAACGCAACAATTGAAAATTGTCCTCTACGGGAATCGTTCAGAATGATGCCAGTGATCAGATATCCGCTGATCACGAAGAAGACATCAACGCCGACATACCCGCCCGGGAGGAAAGGGACGCCTGCATGAAAAAACAGCACCCCAAGCACCGCGATGGCACGTAGCCCATCGATTTCCCGCCTGTAAGTCACGATGGTCTCCCCACCCCAATCCAATGCTTTACGATGCCTCGCAAAAGGACTCTATGCCTGTGCTGCGCAGGCGAGGCTGCGTACCTCCTGGAAAGCGGTCACAAGAGGATTTCGGGTTGAGAGGCGGCATCTTGGGCGCGTGTGAAGGAAACAATCCGTGCAGGCGGTCGTTCGAAGAGTTCCAATTGTACCGCGACCGCCCCGCGGTCCTTATTCCATGAATTGGGGCCTGCGAAAAGCACATTAAGATACCGTTAACCACGTCCTGTTCTTAATGATGGCCTGTCGCCGGCAAAGTCGAACCGGGGCGGCAATCAGAGAGAGCCTGACATGAGCACCATCATTGAATTTCCGGCGGATGCAGCGTCGCGGCGGCCGGGCTCAAGCATGAATGGTGCTCCCCGCGACGGCATGGGAACCGTTCTGATTCTTCCCGTTGTCCGGATCGAACGTGCGCTCGATGAAACCAGCAGTGGCAGCGGACCGGAAGAGGGTACGGCCCCTGGGCGCCGTCGTCGTCGGCGCTGACCTCGGGACATCTCGCCATGCCGGAGACGTGTTTTCCGATCCGGACAAAACTGCAGGTTCCGATCTCATCGCCGGCTCTCGCGCTGCTTTGGATAAGCGTGACACTCGGGGGCTGCAGCGGCGGCGATTTCGGCCGCACCCGCCAGGATGTTCTCAATGACGACATGCACCGCTGGATCGGTACCGAGGCTACGTCGAGCATCGGCCTGCGTCCATCGCAGTTCCAGCTCACCGACAACGAGCGGCTGCTTCGCGATCTCGCCTACCCCCTGATTGAGCCGCCGCATTCGCGCCCAGCGTGGAAGAGCGTGTTCGGCAACTATCAGCCTCTTCCGGCGCCCTGGCGGCAGCAAGTGGTATTCGACCGCACCGCCTATGGCCGCTTGCTTATCGACGAGCCGCACCGTTCGCATTCATCGCGTTATGCGCAATTGATGGATGATGTGCGCGACGACATAACCCGGTTCGAGCCGTTCTTCGCCGATGCCGTGCGCGTGCTCGAACTCGACAAGAAACGCAACGCCAGTCTCGCCCTTGTTTCGGGATTGTCGCCGCGCGAACATGCCGACGCGATCGCCCGCATGCAGGAGAATACCCTGATCGTGCAGTGGGTGCAGCAATGCCTGGAGCAACGAATATCGTCTTACCGCTGGGCGCTGGAACGGCTGGTGATCCAGGCGCCCGACAACATCGCGGCTGACGCCGACCGATTGATCGGCGAACTTGCCGCGCAAACCGCGAACCCGCCGGTCGCCGCGCAGCCGGTCATCGGACGTGCGCTGAGCGTGCGCGGCTAAAGATATCGGTGAAATTGATCCCGGCGCGATCAACGCTTGGCTGGCGGCGCTTCCGCCTGCTTCGCCGCTGGTTCGGTCTGCACCTTGCAGCTCGCTGCGGCGAGAGAGACCTGGGCATGCGGCATCAGGCCGGGCTCTGGCGCTAGCGCCTTCATCACGATCAACCCGGCAGTGGTTGGGGAATCGATGATCAACCGGTCGGCTGCGGTCACGTCCTCGTCCTCCGGCAGTTCGGCGTGTTGCGCCTCGGTCATGAGATCGAGTTCGATCACCTTGCGTCCGGCGGAGCGGTCGTTGATGGCGTAATAGGCGACTTCATTGCGCGTGTAGAACGACACCGACGTATAGGCCTGGCTGACGGGGACCGCGAGTTTGATCGAGCCGCCGGACAAGTCGTAACGGCAAATCGCGATCGCGAACGCCGGATCCATGAACGGCATCGGTGCGTTGTTCGGGTCCGCTAGTGGAAGGGGGGTGACAGCGTTGAGCTTCGTCATCGGCGTGAGGCGTGAATAAGCGTCCTGGGTCGCAATGCGCGGCAACGCCAGAACGCTGACCAGGTGCACGACGCCGCCCAGCAGCACGCCCGCGATAATCGTGAACACCAAGCGAATCATGGGCACCCCACGGTCGCAATCGAAGGCATCGGCGCATCGCGCTGCGTGCGCGTCGCCACGCCAACCGGCGTGTCGTAAAGCCGAAGCATCAGCGCATAACGCTCGATCCCTCCGGTCGGGAGCCAATTTCCCGCGCGCGATCTCGACGTCACCCGTATCTCGAAGGCGCCGTCCGCCCCGCGAATGATCTCCTGGCTGGTAAAGCCATAACGTTGCAGGGAATTCGCAACCAGGCGCCCTTTCTGGTCGTAAAGCGTCAAGGTCCAGAACCGCGCCGCGGGCGTGACGCCGCTGACCACCACATCGCACCGCCCATCGAGCGGCCGCTTGCGGTCGTCGGTCGTCGCCGAGAAGGCGACGCCGTCGCCGGTCCCGACCGGTAGTTCGCCGCTGCGGGCAATCGAGGCGCGTGAATACGGATCGACATCGGCAGTGCCGGTCTTGGGACGGGCGGTCCAGGCGCCAATCGTGAGTGTGCCGAGATCGGTACCGCGCGTTGCCGTCATCCAGGTCGCGCCGAGGCCCACGACCGTGGCCAGCATCAGCGCCAGCAAGGTGATGAAGATCAGCCGCACGGGTTAATTCTTGCGCGGCGGCGCGGGAGCGGCTGCGTCGCCCGGCGCTGCCGCCGCGAAGCTATCCGGGAATGTAGCGGAGCTGGACGATACCGGCTTCACCGGTTTTGCCGGATCGCCGGACGAGGTTTTTGCCGCCGTCTTGGCCGCTTCATCGAGCAGTTTTTCCACGCGCACCAGAATATCCGCGCCGCGTTTGGTCAGGACGGGCGGCGGCCCCGGCTTGATGTCCGGCGGCTTCGGCGCGCCGTTGGCCGTGACAGCGGCAGAAGCAGCAGGAGCAGGCAATTTTGTCGCAGCGCCGATGCCCGGGATGTCCTTGATCTCGACGCCCTGATGGGCCGCGACCATGATGTCGTGCCAGGTCTGCGCCGGCAGCGAGCCGCCGGTCATGCGGTTGGTCGGCGAGTAATCGTCATTGCCGTACCAGACGGCGCAGACGAAGTTGCCGGTATATCCGACGAACCACGCATCGCGGTAGGCGTTGGTGGTGCCGGTCTTGCCAGCGGTCGGAATGCCGTCGAGTGCGGCGCGCCGCGCGGTGCCTTCGCTGACGACGTGGCTCATCATGCCCGCCATGTCGGCGGCGACCGATGCCGGAATGGCTTGCAGCGGTTTCTTGCCATCGCGGTCGAAGCGCCAGACCAGATCGCCGGTGCCGGTGCGGACTTCAAGCACCGCATGAGGAGTCACCGATTTGCCCTTGTTCGGGAAGGTCGCATAGGCCACGCCATGCTCGAGCACGGTGACTTCGTCGGCGCCGATCGGCAGCGACGGCGTATCTGGCAGTGGCGCCTTGATGCCGAAGCGGCGCGCGACCTCGACGATCTTGGCGCGGCCTCTCTTGGCGGCCTCCCACTGGTTTTTCGGATTATTGCCGATCGCGATCGACAGCTTTACCGGCACCACGTTGATCGAGCGGGTAATCGCCTGCGTCAGCGTAACCGTGCCGGAGTAGGAGTGACCATAATTTTGCGGACACCAGTTGCCGAGACAGACCGGCCCGTCGACCACGGTCGAGGTCGGCTTGAAACCATTCATCAGTGCAGTCGAGTAGACATACGGCTTGAACGACGAGCCGGGCTGCCGGTAGGCATCCACGGCACGGTTGAACTGGCTGGCGCCATAGTCTCGCCCGCCGACCATGGCGCGCACGCCGCCGTCGAGATCGGCGACGACGGTAGCAGCCTGTGTCGCATGATAGTCGCGGCCGAACTGGCGTAGCTGGTTTTCGATGGCTTCTTCCGCGGCGCGCTGCACGTTCATGTCGATCGCGGTGCGGACCACGAAGACCCGCTCGACGTAGGATTTCGGAAACGTATCGACCAGCTTGCGCATCTCGTCGAACGCCCAGTCGAGATAATAATTCGGCGAGTTTTCGTCGCGGCGGTCGACTGCGATGGCCGGATTGCGCCGCGCGCCGAATACCTGGCCTTCGGTCATGAAGCCGGCGTCGACCAGATTGTCGAGCACTATGTTGGCGCGGGCGCGAGCGGCGGGCAGGTTGATGTGCGGCGCATATTTGGTGGGCGCCTTGAACAGTCCGGCCAGCATCGCGGCTTCCGCGAGATTGACGTCGCGCGCCGACTTGTTGAAATAGAAATGCGCGGCGCCATCGACGCCGAACGTGCCGCCACCCATATAGGCGCGATCGAGATAAAGTTTCAGAATTTCGTTCTTGGTGAGCCGCGTCTCCAGCCAGATCGCAAGGAATGCTTCCTTCACCTTGCGCTCAATGGTGCGCTCGTTGTTCAGGAACAGGTTCTTCGCCAACTGCTGGGTGATCGACGAGCCGCCTTGCCTGACGCCGCCGGCCTGCGCGTTGGTCATCAGCGCGCGCGCGGTGCCGGCGATGTCGATGCCGAAATGGTCGTAGAAGCGGCGGTCCTCGGTGGCGAGCGTCGCCTTGATCAGATTGTCCGGAAAATCTTCCAGCGGTATGGAATCATTGTGCTTGATGCCCCGGTTGCCGATCGGATTGCCGTAGCGATCGAGAAATGACACCGCGAGATCGGATTTTTTCAGCCAGTCGTCGTCGGCGGTCTCGCGAAATGCCGGAACCGCCAATGCCAGCATCAGGATCAGGCCGCCGAGCCCGATGGTGGCGGCTTCGGAAAACGGTTCGATGAAGACCCAGCGTTTCCAGCGGCCGACATAGAAGCGGTCCATGAAGGTCGAGAACCGCTCGTAAAGTTCGCGCGCGCCCTTGGCGGAAGAAAACAGCGTCGAGTCGATGCGCGCGTCGAAATCCAGCATCCAGTGCCGAATTTTTCTCTTCCATTGCGGTGGTACGATCTGGCGCACGAGTGCCCGTTTTTCCAAGTTCGTAATACGTTACGGCACCCCATTGTACGAACTTCGGAAAACAAAGGGCACCGGTAAATCTTGGATTCTAGTACCGCTTTTCGATTTGAAGTTCCTGTTCGAGCTTGCCGCTTGCGGTGCAGCAACTTCCAATCGGCGGCACTGGGACCCCTTGGTCAGTTCGCAGCACTCAAGCAGCCCGGTGGGCAACGCTGAGGCGTCTTGCGGGAATGTTGCGGCAAACCCAAGGCGGTTTTGCGCCGTTGGGCCTTGATGACTTTTTAGCCGAGCGGGGATCATAAACCAATGGTCTGGCTCACGATTTTGAACAGCAGTGCTAACGCTGTCCCCCGGTCTTTTGTTCGCTGCCGAACACCCTACTTGCACATTGGCCGTCGCAGCCCCTAGAAGGGGCCTAAGCCCACCGCCATGCGCAAACGTCAGGACTCAATGACCGCAGCTTCCAAGCCGTTCTCGGGTCAAGAGGAATTCTTTTGGAAAACCAAGACGTTGGAGGAGATGTCCAACGCTGAATGGGAAAGCCTGTGCGACGGCTGCGCGCGTTGCTGCCTGGAAAAGCTTGAAGACGAAGATACCGGCAAGATCTATTTCACCCACGTTTCCTGCAAGCTCTTGGATGCGGGGCTATGCACCTGCAAGGACTATGCGAACCGGTCCGACCTGGTCCCCGATTGCGTCAGGCTTACGCCGGAAAACGTCCGCACCCTCAACTGGCTGCCGCCGAGCTGCGGCTACAAGCTCGTGGCGGACGGACGCGATCTGTACTGGTGGCATCCCCTGATTTCAGGCGATCCCAATACGGTTCACGAAGCCGGCGTCTCCGTGCGGGGGCGGGTGCAGGGAACGGAGAACGAGATCGCGGACTCCGACCTCGAAGATCACATCGTGCAATGGCCTTCGCACCTGCCAAAACGGGCGCGTATCAAAAAGCGGCCACAATCCTGAAAACCGCGCGCCAATAGATGAGGCGGCGGCGATGGTGCTCTCGTGGGACGCACCCATGCGCGCAAGGCGCTGCCGCGGCCTGGATTTGCCCCCTAGATTGCAGGCGATACAGCGATTCCGCTGCGACCCACCGTCGCGCCCATTAAGCATACGCCCGTATGAACAAGTTCGAACGGCAGAGCCGTCACCCGGCTGAGCCACAAACATTGCCCGAAGCCATCGCCGGCGATCTGTCGCATTTGCCGGCTGAGGTCATCGATATCAGCGACGCGCCGCCGATCGCGCCAAAGGCGCCGCTGACCCAAGGCGAAGTCCGCACCATCCTGATGAGCCTGATGCTGACGATGTTTCTGGCCGCCCTCGACCAGACCATCGTCGCGACCGCGCTACCGACCATCGGCCGGCAATTCCAGGACGTCTCCAACCTGTCGTGGGTGATCACCGCCTATCTCCTGGCCTCGACCGCGGTGGCGCCGGTGTTCGGCACGCTGAGCGACATCTACGGCCGCCGCGCCATGATCATCCTGGCGATGAGCCTGTTCGTCGCCGGCTCGGTGCTGTGCGCGCTGGCGCCGAACATGCCGGTGCTGATTCTCGCGCGCGGGCTGCAGGGCCTCGGCGGCGGCGGCATCTTGCCGATCGTGCAGACCGTGATCTCGGACGTGGTGACACCGCGCGAGCGCGGCCAGTATCAGGCTTACTTCAGCGGCGTATGGGTCGCGGCAGGTGTCGGCGGGCCTGTCCTCGGCGGCGTATTCGCCGAGCATCTGCACTGGTCGATGATCTTCTGGATCAACGTGCCGCTCGGGCTTGGTTCGCTGGCGCTGCTGCTGCCCAGGATGGGCAAGATCCCGGTGTTTCACCGCCGGCGCAAGGTCGACTGGCTGGGCGGCCTGCTGCTGATGGCCTCCGCTGTCGTTTTCATGCTGGTGCTGACCTGGGGCGGCAACCGTTATCTCTGGCTGTCCCCCACCATCATGGCGATGGTGGGCGCGTCCATCGCGCTGGCGCTGGCGTTCGTCTGGCATGCCCGCAAGGCCGAAGAGCCTTTCCTGCCGTTGCCGCTGATGGGCGGAACAGTCGTGCCCTACGCGATGGCCGCCGGTGGCTGCGCGCTGGGCGCGATGCTGGGCCTGACCGTGCATCTGCCGCTGTATTATGAGGTGGTTTATCACCTCAGCGCCAGCGAGGCGGGGCTTTCGCTGATCCCGCTGGCGGCTGTTTCAACCGGCGGCGCTGCGATCGCCGGGCGGACCATGGCCCGCGCAAGGCATTACAAGCGGGTAGCCATCATCGGAAACGTATGCGCGGCGCTGGCGGGAATTGCGCTGGCGCTCACGATGCTGCCGCTGTGGGCGCTGCTCACGCTGCTGTCGGTGTTCGCGCTTGGGCTCGGCACCACGTTCCCGGTCACCGTGGTCTCGATTCAAAACGCGGTGGCACGCTCGCAGGTCGGCACCGTGACCGGCGCGATGAATTTCTTCCGGGCGCTGACGGCATCGTTCACGGTGGCGGCATTCAGCGCGATCCTGTTGATGGCGCTCGGCGCGGACATTTCGCTTGCCGGAGAACATCGCGGACCTGTGAATTCGATTGCCGCCGCCGACATGATCGCGGCGTTCCGCTATGTGTTCGGCGCAGCCGCGGCGATGCTCGCCTGCGCGGCGCTGTGCATGATCCTGATGGAAGAGAAGCCGCTGGCCGGCCCGGCCACCGCGGTGAAGATGGCGGAGTAGGGCGGCCTTTCAGCGGTTCAGCCCTCACTTTCCCTCGGCCGCGATTTGATCTAACAGCGCCGGCAGCACGTCGTCACAGGTCAAATCCGACAAGGAGCCGCCATGAGCAAACCCTCCATCGAGCAAACAAGGATGGGCAGCGAAGGCATTGCCTTCTGCATCGCCCGGACCCTGATCGAACGCGATCCCTCGCTGAAGGCGCCGATGCGCGCCAACCTGCGCAAGATGTGGGAGCTTCTGGAGGAACGCGAAGACCATGGCGCCGCCGACATGGTCGACACCATGATCAAGGCGCTCAACGATCCTGCGTTTTTCAAGCCGTGAGTTCGAGCATGGTCCGGAAAAGTGGAAACCGGTTTTCCCTCGGGACAAACGCGAAGCGTTTGCCCGGAGATCATGCTCAAACAAAAGATAATGCTAGAGTCTAATTCAACCCTGTTGAATTAGACTCTAGCGGCTCAGCTGGCTCGCTCCAGCCGCATGTCGATTTCCTCCCGCAGCAGGGTGAAGTCGATCGGCTTGGTGAGCAGGCCGTCTGCCCGCTTTCGATCGCCTTGCGTTTGGTGTCGGCATCGCCGTAGGCGGTGATCATGATGAACGGGACGTCAGGCCGCAGCTTTTTGACCTTGGGCAGCATTTCAAGGCCGGTCATGCCGGGCATGTTGATGTCCGACAGGATCAGTATCAGCGACTGTTCGATGGTGTCGGCGATGCGCACCAGCGCGTCCGCGGCCGAACTCGCAAATCCATCACAAAGCGTTGCGCGCGCAGGTCGCGCCGGAATTGCCGGCGGAACAGCGCCTCGACGTCGGGCTCGTCATCCACCACAAGAACCAAAACGCTCACGTCTGACCTCTGGTTTTATTTGCAATATTGCTTGCCCGTGGCAGGACGATCGTGAATTCCGTGAACTGCCCAGATGCCGTTTCGACGTCGATCGTGCCACCGTGTTGTTTCACGATGATG
>VAZH01000573.1 GCA_005884465.1 Alphaproteobacteria bacterium
GGTCGGATGAGTCCACAGCAGCGAGATATAGTCGGGGCTCGACAGGTAGACGAGCAGCATGACGATGGGCGGCAGCGCACCGATGATGCCCGCGGACGCCTTGGCTTCCATCGACATGGTCTGAATCTTCTCGGCCATCTTCTTGCGGTCGCGCAGCACCTTGGACAGGTTGCCCAAAGCCTCGGACAGGTTGCCGCCGGACTTTTGCTGGATCGAGACCACGATTCCGAAGAAGTTCGCCTCCGGCACCGGCATCCGTTCGAACAGGCGCGCACATGCATCGCCAAGCGGCATGCCGATCGCCTGGGTTTCGATGATGGCGAGGAACTCGCTCTTGAGCGGCTCCGGGGCATCGGTTGCGACGACTTTGATGGATTCAAACAGCGGCAGGCCCGCCTTGATGCCGCGAACAATCACGTCAACGGCGTCCGGCAGCGCCCTGAGAAATTTCTTTTCCCGACGTTTCTTGAGGAAGTTCAAGCCCCAGCGTGGCAAACCCAAGCCAGCGGCGAAGGCCAGGCCGGTGGCTCCAATTAGCCCACCTCCGGCCAGCATCGTTATCGCAAAGCAGGCCGCCGCGAGAACAGCGGAAAGGATCATGAATTTCCGAGGTGACCAGTCGAGTCCGGCCTGCGTCAGGCGGCTGCTCAGCGGAACCTTCTTCTCACTGCTGCGGGCCTCGAGCTCCTTTAGCGATCCCTCGACCTGTTCGCGGCGTGAGCGCTGGTTCTTATCGGCCTGGCGCGCGGCGGCCGGTTCGGACTTCGCGACCGCCGCGCGGCGAAGCTCGGCTTTCTTCTCCCCCGACAGGAAAGGATAAACAAAGACCCATGCCAGACCGCCGAGGGCGGTAGCTGCGAGAAAGGCCAGTGCGAGAGCCTGCATGTTCATGGCGCGCCCCTTTGGACCTCGCCCACTACTTCCGAGGCATCGATCGCGGCGGCAAGCCGTTTTTCTTCGCCGTAGTATCGCGCACGATCCCAAAAGCGCGGCCGTCCAATGCCGGTTGAGCGGTGCCGGCCGACGATCTGCCCATTGGCGTCCTCGCCGATCAGGTCGAAAACGAACAGGTCCTGGGTGATGATGGTGTCGCCTTCCATGCCCATCACCTCGGTGATGTGGGTGATGCGCCGGGAGCCATCGCGCAGACGGGCGGCCTGGATGATAACGTCGATCGAAGCGCAGATCATCTCGCGAATGGTCCGCGACGGTAGTGAAAATCCACCCATCGTGATCATCGATTCGCAGCGCGACAGGGCCTCACGGGGATTGTTGGCGTGCAGCGTTCCCATCGATCCGTCGTGACCGGTGTTCATGGCTTGCAGCAGGTCGAATGCTTCCGGTCCGCGGACTTCGCCGACGATGATGCGTTCAGGGCGCATACGGAGGCAATTTCGGACCAGTTCGCGCATGCTGATCTGGCCCTCGCCCTCGATGTTGGGCGGACGGGTTTCCAGCCGCACCACGTGCGGCTGCTGTAGTTGAAGTTCTGCGGCGTCTTCGCAGGTAATGATGCGCTCGTCGTTGTCGATGTACTGGGTGAGACAGTTGAGCAGCGTGGTTTTTCCGGAGCCGGTGCCGCCGGAAATCAGGACATTGGCGCGGCAGCGCCCGATGATCTGCAGAATCTCCGCGCCTTGAGGCGTGATGGCTCCGAATTTGACCAGCTGGTCCAGGGTCAGCTTGTCTTTTTTGAATTTCCGGATCGTCAATGCGGGGCCGTCGAGTGCCAGAGGCGGAACGATGGCGTTGACGCGTGAGCCATCGGCCAGGCGCGCGTCGCAGATCGGCGAGGATTCGTCGACGCGGCGGCCGACCTGGCTGACGATGCGCTGACAAATGTTCAAGAGCTGCTGATTGTCGCGGAACCGGATTCCGGTGCGCTGAATGCGGCCGGCGACTTCGATGAACACCGTTCCGGCGCCGTTGACCATGATGTCGGAAATGTCGTCGCGAGCCAAAAGCGGTTCGAGCGGGCCGTAGCCGAGAACGTCGTTGCAGATGTCGTCGAGCAGCTCTTCCTGCTCGGCAATCGACATCACGATGTTCTTGATCGCGATGATCTCATTGACGATGTCGCGAATCTCCTCGCGCGCCGACTCGCTATCAAGTTTGGCGAGTTGGGCAAGGTCGATCGCTTCGATCAAGGCGCCGAAGATCGTCGCTTTGACCTCATAGTAGGTGTCCGATCGCCGTGCCTCGATTGCCGGCGCGGGCGCCCCCGGTCTGGCCGGCGAAAGCGGCGGTGACGAAACGGTGGGAGGAGACGGGTTGCGCGATACGGCCGGCGCCGTGCCGGAAGCTGGTTCCGGCACACCGGCGGCGGGCTTCATCGTCCGCGAATCGTTCTCAGTTCCACTACGCTTCCCAAACACGACGACACTCCATACGGGTCGCTTATTTTGCCCGCAACTTCCCGATCAGGGGCGACAGGAACGAACCCCGTGGCTTTTTGGTTTCGCCGCGGCCTGTCAACCGTTGCGCGATCTGCAGAAACATCTCGGTGGTGCGGTGACTGGCGGCGATCTCCGCGATCATCTGGCCGTTATTGGCCGCCAGGCCGAAGATTTGGGGATCGAACGGAATCGCCGCGATCGGCGGGCTCTCAATTGCCTTGGCGCTTGCGTTGATTTCCGGCCGCTTCGGCACGCCAACCTGATTGAGACAATACAGCGGCGCCCGGTCGTTGGGCCGCGATGCCTTCAACAGATCGAATATGTTTTTGGAGTTGCGCAGGTTGGCCAGATCCGGGGCCGCGACGATCAGAATATCGTCCGCGCCGATCAGGGCGCGCTTGGTCCATGCCGACCATTGATGGGGCATGTCCAGCACGATGCAGGGCACCGTCGTGCGAAGCGTGTCGAAGATTGAGTCAAAGGCTTCGGCGCCAAAGTCGTAAACCCGCTCCAGCGTCGCCGGCGCCGCCAGCAGGCTGAGATGGTCGGTACATTTCGACAGCAGACGATCGACGAACGCCGTATCGACACGATCGGGCGAGAATACCGCGTCGGCGATGCCTTGCGAGGGATCCTGGTTGTAGTCGAGACCGGCGGTGCCGAACGCAAGGTCGAGATCGGCGACGACGGAATCCAGCGCGAGATCACGCGCGATCGCCCAGGCGACGTTGTGGGCGATGGTAGATGCGCCGACGCCACCTTTTGCACCGACAATTCCGATGATCCGGCCGACGGCTTTTGCCTCGGGCGCCGAGAACAGACCGCAAATCGAGCGCACCACGTCCAGGGCGCCAATCGGCACAATCACGTAATCGCTGACCCCGCGGCGCACCAGTTCGCGATAAAGCGTGACATCGTTGACCCGTCCGATCACCACGACGCGAGTTCCGGAATCGCACACCTTTGCGAGCCGATCGAGGCCCGCAAGGATTCGGCCACGGCCTTCGGTTTCCAGGATGATCACGTTCGGGGTAGGAGCGGTGCGATAGGCCTCGATGGCGGCTGCCATGCCGCCCATGTGAATCTTGAGATGAGCCTTGCCGAGGCGGCGATCTTCGCAGGCCAGTTGCACGGCGGCTGCAGTTTCCACCGTC
>VAZH01000574.1 GCA_005884465.1 Alphaproteobacteria bacterium
TGAACATTTCACTTCAGCTGAAGCGGCGGCTCCAGCGCGACAACGCTAAGGATTTTTTCAAATGATCAAGATGTTGAGCCGGACCGCGGCGCTCTTTGCGTCGACGGCAACCGTGATATTCGCTGTCGCAATGCCGGCATTTTCGCAAGCGCCGACCGATGCGCAACGCAGCGCCATCCGGTCCGAATGCCGCTCCGATTATGAGGCACATTGCGCCAGTATCCCGCCGGGCGGCGCGGCGTCGCTGCAATGCCTGCAGAAAAACATCTCGAGCCTCTCCGCGTCCTGCCAGACGGCGGTACGAGCGGTAGAAGCACCGGCTGCGCCGAGGGCGGAGTCCGCGCCCGCCGCACCCAAGGCAGCATCGACTCCCCCCGCTGCAACAGCCAAGCCGGCCACCGAGACCGCAGCGCCGGCGGCGGCCCCAAAGACCGCGGCGAGCACGACGGCCAAAAAGCCTGATAACACACAGCTGGCCGCGATCCGCAGCGCGTGCCGTTCCGACTATCAAAAAGTCTGCGCCGGCGTACCGACCGGCGGCTCCGCGGCGCTGCAATGTCTGGAAAAGAACAAATCGAGGGTTTCGGCGCCTTGCCAGCAAGCAGTTGGCGCAGCCAGCGGCGGCCCTGCAACAGCTGCAGCAGGCGCTGCTGCTACGGCAGTTCCAGCGACTGCCGCTCCTGCTGGCGCGCCCGCCGCTGCGCCGGCGCCTGCGTTGGTGCTGCGGCCGCTGCGACCGCGCGAGGAGCTTTTTGTCTTGAGGTCTGCATGCGGCGGTGATGTTCGCTCGCTTTGCGGCGGCGTACAACCCGGCGGCGGCCGCATCGTGCAATGTCTGGCGACGCAGGCCGCCTCTCTGTCACCAGCTTGCAAGGGAGTTCTGAGCCAGTTCGCTGCGCGATAGATTCACATAACGCGATGTTCCGCAAGAAGGTGCTGGCCGCGGTAAGCCGGACAAATGACGGCCGTCGCGAAACCGACGCGCTTGACTCGATGTGGTGATCCGGACGTGATCATCATCAAACGGCGATTGGGTTCGCCGTCCGGTCCAAGGCTGCTATAGCTTGGGCTTCTCAACCTCCTCCTTAAGGGAGGTCACATGCGACGACGCGAGTTCTTCGGCCTGATCGGCGGCGCGGCAGCATGGCCGTTTTCTGCGCGTGCGCAGCCGCAAGGTTTGCGGAGGATCGGCGTCATAAGTGCCATCTCTGAAACTGATCCTGAGGCCATGCCACGCCTGGTGGCGTTCCAGCAAGCGCTCGAGCACCTGGGGTGGGCCACGGGTCGCAACCTTCGCATCGATTTTCGGTGGCACAATAGGGGCGACGTTGCACTCTCCGAAGAGATGCTCGCACTCGCCAAGGAGATGGTCGCGCTGGAACCGGAAGTCATCCTGGTACAGAGCAACCCAGGGGTTGCGGCAGTACGCCAGGTCACCTCTACGATACCGATCGTGTTTGTGAGCGTCGCGGACCCGGTAGAAAGCGGTTTCGTCGAAAGCCTGGCGCGCCCCGGCGGGAATATTACAGGTTTTAGCAACTTTGAAGCCTCCATGGGCGGGAAATGGCTGGAGGCGCTCAAGCAGATTGCACCTCGCGTCACCAGGGTACTGGCCCTTCTGCATGTCGAGACCCTGGCTAACGCCGGGTTTCTGCGCGCGGCTCAATCGGCCGCGTCCTCTTTGGGAGTGACCTTGACTGCGGCCAGGGTGCACAACGCGACCGAAATCGAAACTGCGATGATGGCGCTTTCAGCCGAGGTCAACTGCGGCCTGATGGTGATGCCGCACCCCGTAACAACGACTAACCGCGCAGTAATTCTTAAACTGGCGGCCCAGTATCGATTGCCCGCCGTCTATCCGATCCGGTACTTCGTCGCGGAAGGTGGTCTCATGTCATACGGGATCGATCTCGTTGATCTGTATCGACGCGCCG
>VAZH01000575.1 GCA_005884465.1 Alphaproteobacteria bacterium
TTGATGCGGCAATACTGGATTCCCGCAGCGCAGTCCTCGGAACTCGTGCGCGACGGCGCACCGCTTCGCCTGATGCTGCTCGGCGAGAAGCTGATCGCGTTCCGCGACAGCGCAGGCCGGGTCGGCGTGATGGACCATCGCTGCCCGCACCGCTGCGCCTCGCTGTTCCTCGGACGCAACGAGGAAGGTGGGATTCGCTGCATCTATCACGGCTGGAAGTTCGACGTCTCGGGCAACTGCGTCGACATGGCGAGCGTGCCGCCGCACCAGGATTTCAAGCACAAGGTGAAGGCCAGGGCCTACCGGGCCGTTGAGCGCGCCGGG
>VAZH01000576.1 GCA_005884465.1 Alphaproteobacteria bacterium
CGCCGCCATCGTCGAGCACGATGACTTTCAGCGGAACGCCGCCGATTTCCTTGGGCACGAAGTCGAGCGAGTTGCGCTCGGGAATGCCGAGTGCCGCCGCCGGACCGGTGGTCGTGATGGAGATGCCGATGGTGATTTCATTGGTTTGCGCCATCGCCGGCAGTCCCGGCAGCGCCAGGGACGCCGCGATCGCCGCCGCCGACAGATAAAACTTCTTCATTGATTCCGTCCTCCCTTGGATTTTTGTTGTGTTCAGCCTAGAGCCTTTTCGGTTCTGATTGAACCAGAACCGAGGCTCTAGGCTCTTTTGTTTGACGCGTTTTCTTCACGCGAACCGGTATCCACTTCGCTCGAAAACGCTATCAATCAAAATTCGATCGATCATTCAGCCCCTTCTTTAGGCGATACACTTTGCCTGGTCAGCCCTGCATGAACCTCGCAACAATCTCTTCCGGAAACGGTGCCGATTTCAGCTGCGCGGGATCGTCCGGGTGACGACCGACCAGCACCCGGGTCTCGAACGCCTCGATCGCCAGCGCCTCGCCCTTGAACACCTTGTGGGTCACTTCAAAACTCGAACGCTTGAAACGCTCGACCCGGCTCTCGATGGCGATCCAGTCGCCGTGGGTCGAGGCGATATGGAATTTCGCCCGTGTATCCACCATGGGAATGCCGACCAGGCCATATTTCCTGATGATGTCCTGCTTGGAGAAGCCGGCGGCTTCGAACATGATCGAGGTCGAATCGTCGAACATCTCGAAGTAGCGCGGGTAATACACGATGTTGGCGGGGTCGCAGTCGCCCCACTGGATCTGCACATCCCTGCGATTGACGAACATGCAATATGCCTAGCGCGGCGCCATGCGCAGCGCGGCATCAAGCCGCACCACCTCGCCGTTCAGATAGGGATTGTCGATCATGTGCAGGGCCAGCGAGGCAAACTCGTCGGCCTGGCCGAGCCGGCGCGGAAACGGGATCGACGCGGCCAGGCTGTCCTGCGCCTCCTGCGGCAAATTGGCCAGTAGCGGCGTCAGGAACAGCCCCGGCGCGATCGTCAGCACGCGAATGCCGAACTGCGCCATTTCGCGCGCAATCGGTAGCGTCATGGCGACGATGCCGCCTTTTGAGGCCGAATAGGCCGATTGTCCGATCTGGCCGTCATAGGCCGCGACCGAGGCAGTCGAAATCACGACGCCGCGCTCACCGCTCGCAAGCGGCTCCAGCTTCGACATTTCCGCGGTCGCAAGCCGCAGCATGTTGAACGAGCCGATCAGATTGACCTTGATCACCTTGTCGAAATCGGCGAGCGGCATCGGGCCCTCACGGCCGATCACCCGCTTGGCAACGCCGATGCCGGCGCAATTGACCAGCACCCGCGCCGGGCCATGGGCCTTGGACGCGCTGGCGATGGCGGCTTCCGCGGAGGCTGCGTCGGAAACGTCGCACACCACCGCGACACCCTTGATCTCTGCGGCAACGCTCTCCGCTAGCTTGGCATTGAGGTCGCACACGGCGACCCTGGCGCCCTGTGCTGCGAGCCGACGCGCGGTCGCGGCGCCCAATCCCGATGCACCCCCGGTGACGACGGCGGCCTGATCCTTCAACTGCATGTTCTTCTCCTTCGAATCTGCTCTTCCAATTGGCTAAAGCGTTATCACGTGTGCGGCCGGCGTTGGCGAATAAAGCTCCTCGATCAGGCGGCTGCGGTGATCCAGCACCGCGCGCTGATTGATCGAACCCTTGTCGGTGACTTCACCGCGGTCGATCGATAGTGGTGAATCGATGAGGATAGCGCGCGTGATCCGGGTCGAAGACCCCGTCGACGCCGCCAGAAATTTTGTCAACCGTTCGCGAAACGCTTCGCGGATCAAGGAATCGGAGGCCGCCGCGACGAGGTCGTCGGCCGGAAGCCCCGGATTGACAAGACGGCAGCCGTCGAGATCGAGAATGACCAGCGCCGACACCTCGTCGCGGTTGATGCCGGCAATCACCACGTCCCGAACCAATGGCGCGCAGGCCGCGATCAATCGCGCGCGGAGCGGACCGACGCTGACCCAGGTACCGCTTGCGAGCTTGAAATCCTCAGCAATGCGGCCGTCAAAATCGAAACCGGCACTGAAATCGGCAGGGTCTACCGGCTTGATCGCATCGCCGAGTTTGTAAAAGCCTTCATCGTCGAACGCGGCGGCCGAGAGTTCGGGCTGGCGCCAATAGCCTGGCGTGACGTTCGGCCCCTTGGCGCGAATCTCAAGCTTGCCGTTATCAGGAACAAGC
>VAZH01000084.1 GCA_005884465.1 Alphaproteobacteria bacterium
AATCCAGAAGTCACGGCGCGCGATTCCGGGTTCGCTCGTTTCGCTCGCGCCCCGGAATGACAGCAACATTCAAACGAGGACACCGACCATGCGATTCATGATGCTGATGATTCCCCTGGGCTACGAGACCGCGCCGCCGGACGTGAAGCTCGATCCCGAACGCGTCTCCGCGATGATGAAATACAACGAGGCGCTGAAGGACGCCGGCGTCTTGATCACGCTTGATGGCCTGCATCCGCCGTCAGTGGGCGCGCGGGTCTCGTTCGCGACCGGCAAGCCTCTCGTGACCGATGGCCCCTTCACCGAGGCCAAGGAAGTGCTCGGCGGCTACTGGATGATCGACGTCAAGTCCCGGGAAGAGGCGATCGCCTGGGCCATGAAATGCCCGGCATCGAGCAATGAGATCATCGAAATCCGCCGGGTGCAGGAAATGTCGGATTTTTCACCCGAAGTGCAGCAGGCCGCAGCCGGATTCAGTGAATTGCAAGCCGGATCCAGGCGTTAACATTTCGCAACCTTGGACAGCCTAGTGACCTTTGTGCCCGGCTCATGTAAAAGCCTTTCACATGAGCTGGCGCAAGGAACAGCGCCGCGCCGAGCGCGGCTATCATCACGGCAATCTGAAAGAGGCGCTGTTGCAGGCGGCGCTCGGGCTGATCGCGGAAAAAGGCGCGGCCGGGTTTACGTTCGCCGATGCCGCGCGCATGGCCGGCGTCAGCCCGGCGGCGCCCTACCGGCATTTTCGCGATCGCGACGAATTGCTTTCCAGCATCGCGCAGCGCGGTTTTGAGCAATTCGAGGCGGTACTCACGAACGCCTGGGATGACGGCCGTCCGGACACCGTCACGGCGTTCGAGCGGGTCGGCAAAGCCTATCTCGCCTTCGCCCGCGAGGAGCCGGCGTTCTATTCGGCGATGTTCGAATCAGGGCTTCCCGTCGACGTTAATCCGACATTGCAGGCGGCAAGCGAGCGCGCTTTCGGCATCATCAGAGCCGCCGCAGAACGCCTTGCCGCACTGGCGCCGCCCGGTACGCCGCGACCGCCCGCGATGATGATGGCGCTGCACATCTGGTCGATGTCGCATGGCGTGGCATCGCTGTTCGCACGAGGCGACGCCGCACGCCGCAAGCTGCCGATGTCGGCGGAGGATCTTCTGGAAGCGGAAGTGCTGATTTATCTGCGCGGTCTCGGCTTCCGAACCGACCGCCGGCCGTCCGGCCAAAGCGAGCAGGCGGAGCAAAAGCCGCCCCCGCTGCCGTCGGGTCCTTGGGGCACCCCCAAATAAATTTAAGGGAGCTGCCCGCGCCCAGCTTGACAAAAATCCGGGATGGTTTAGGTATGTAAATGTTATTTACATTCACAACGGCGTGATGCCGTCATGGAGAGGGAAATGGCCTACACCGCAGATGTCAATCGATGGCGCGGCCCCGATAGTGAGCCCTACCGCCCGCATATGCTCGATTCGCCCTGGCACCCCGGCTGGATCGCCGTAACCATCCTGGGCTTCATCATCTGGTGGCCGATCGGCCTTGCCCTTCTCTTTTTCACACTCGGGAGCAGAAAAATGGCTTGCTGGAGTCACGGCGATCGTTTCTCGAACAAGATGGAGCGGATGCAGTACAAGATGGAGCGAATGCGCAATCGCATGGAGCGCCGCGGCTTTCCGTTCGGTCCGCCCTCGAGCGGCAACCGCGCCTTCGACGAGTACCGCATGGAAACCTTGCGGCGGCTCGAGGAGGAGCAGACCGAATTTCGGGATTTCCTCGATCGCCTGCGTCACGCCAAGGACAAGGAAGAGTTCGACCAGTTCATGGCCCAGCATCGGCAGCGTCCGACCCCACCGCCCCAGGACGGTCAGCCCCAGGCCTGACTTCCGACCGCTACAGCCTCAGGCGTAGTGCCCCCGTAAAACCTGATGGCGATACAACCGCCCGTTTGCCAAAAGCAGACGGGCGGTTTTGCTTTCTGTAGGAGGAACCCGATTTCAGCGGGGTGACCGATCCGGCCCGGCAATTGCCGCCGTCAAAATCCCCTATGGTAACCGCGTATTAACCATGATTAGCGTCTGGTTGGGGCGTAAAGACGCGCTGATAGCCCTCGTTTTGACATGTTGGCAGGGGAAGCAGCCTCGGGCTTTGGACGGGCCTCCCATGTGACACAACAAGGCTTTGGCGTTGGCGCTTACCGCCGCGCCCGGCGCGCGGCTGTGGAACCGGCAGCCATTTGCTCCCGGAGGATTGGGACGCTTGCGTTGAGAGGATATCGCCTATGAACCCGGCCGACGTGGCTCAGGCAGCCTTGCCGCTACCATCCGCCGACGTATCGTTGATCGCTCTGTTCCTGCAGGCCCACTGGGTCGTGAAAGCGGTCATGCTGGGATTGCTCGCCTGTTCGATCTGGGTCTGGGCGATCGCCATCGACAAGATGTTCCTGTATTCGCGCACCAAGCGCGCCATGGATCGCTTCGAGCAGGCGTTCTGGTCCGGGCAGTCGATCGAGGAGCTTTATCGCGCCCTCTCGGCCAAGCCGACGCAATCGATGGCGGCGTGTTTCGTCGCGGCGATGCGCGAATGGAAGCGATCGTTCGAAAGCCAGGCGCGATCCTTCGCCGGGCTTCAGATGCGGATCGAGAAGGTGATGAACGTCTCGATCGCCCGGGAAATCGAGCGGCTGGAACGCCGGCTCCTGGTGCTGGCGACGGTCGGCTCGGCGGGCCCGTTTGTCGGCCTGTTCGGCACCGTCTGGGGCATCATGTCGAGCTTCCAGTCGATCGCCGCCTCCAAGAACACCTCGCTGGCGGTGGTGGCCCCGGGCATCGCGGAAGCGCTGTTTGCAACCGCAATCGGCCTTATCGCCGCCATTCCGGCGACTATTTTCTACAATAAGTTCACTTCCGAGGTAAACCGGCAGGCCCAGCGGCTGGAAGGGTTCGCGGACGAATTTTCAGCGATTCTGTCGCGCCAGATCGACGAGCGGGCGTGAGAGGCGGTATATTGTGAGCGCATCGTGAGCACCAGATCATGGCGATGAACGTGGCAGGTTCGTCGGGAGGCGGGGGACGCCGCGGCCGGCGTCGCGCCGTGATGGCGGAGATCAACGTCACGCCAATGGTCGACGTAATGCTGGTGTTGCTGATCATTTTCATGGTGTCCGCGCCGCTGTTGACCGTGGGCGTGCCGCTCGATCTGCCGCAGACCCAGGCCAAGAGCCTCGATCAGGACAAGAATCCGCTGACGCTTTCGGTCAACCTCAAAGGTCAGATCTTTCTCAATGACAATGAAATCGCCCTCAACGATCTGGTGCCGAAGTTGAAGGCGATCACCGATGCACGCAGCGGACTGGATGAGCGCATTTTTGTTCGAGGCGACAAGAAGGTCGACTACGGTACGGTGATGAGGGTGATGGGACGGCTGTCAGCCGCAGGCTTTCGGCGCGTCGCGCTGGTGACGGAAGTGGATCAGGGATAAAGCGAAAAGTGAAAGTCGACAAGACACTCGTTGCGTCGGTCGCACTCCACGTCCTCGTGATCGGATGGGGGCTGATATCCTTTTCGGCGCGTTCGCTCGAAGCGCCGCCGCCGGAATCGATGCCTGTCGATATCATCTCCGCCGATCAGCTCTCCAAGATCACCGCCGGCATCAAAACTGGCGAAAAGGACAAGCCGAAGCCGCCGGTCGAGAAAATCGCTGATGCCAGACCGGTCGACGACGCCGTCGGTAAAATTACCGAAAAGAAGGAAATCGTAACCGCCTCGGCGCCTGAACCACCGCCGAAGCCGGTGGAAAAGCCGGTCGAGAAAAAGCCCGATCCGCCAAAACCAGTCGCCGAGGACAAACCCAAGGACGAGCCGAAACCGATCGAGAAGAAGCCGGACCCGCCCAAGGTCGATCCGATCGCGGAGGCCCTGAAGTCGGAAGATACCAAAAAGCTGGTGCCGAAGCCGGAAGCCAAGGCTGCGCCGCCGCAGCCGCCGAAGCCGAAGCAGGAGCGGACCTTCGATCAATCGAAGATCGCGGCCTTGCTCGACAAGCGCGACCCGACCCGGCAGTCCATCACCGGCTCGGCTTTGAATTCCTCGGCCTCGCTCGGGACCACGCGCGGCGCGGCAGCGACCTTGTCGCAGTCCGAGCTCGATGCGATGCGGGCGCGCCTGGCGAGCTTGTGGAATGTACAGCCGGGTGTCGAACACCCGGAGGAACTATACGTCACGGTCAGGATCCGGCTGAACCCGGATCGTCGCCTCGCCGCGCCGCCTCAGGTGGTCTCGAGCGGAAGCTCGGCGCGATATCAGGCCGCGGCGGAAGCAGCAGTTCGCGCGGTCTTGCAGGGCCAGCCATACACCATGCTGCGCGACGAGACCTACGAACAGTGGAAATACATGGACATCGATTTTGACCCCAAGCAGATGTTTCGCAGTTGATGTTTTTTAAAAATGAGCCAGCAATGCCCGTCACGTCGTTTTCGCTTCCTTCATTGCCGTTGAATCGCCGCGACATCCTGATCGGGGGCGCGGGTGCTGCTGCGAGTTTGCTGCTGCCCTCGCTCGCCGGCGCGCAGACGAAATTGCAGGTGACAGAAGGCAACGTCGCGCCGCTTCCGATCGCGATCCCGAATTTCGTGGCGGGATCGCCGGCGGACGGCGAGGTCGGCGTCGGCGTCGCCCAGGTGATTACCAACAACCTCAAGCGCAGCGGATTGTTTGCGCCGATCGATCAGGCCGCCTTCATCGAAAAAATCAGCAATATCGACTTGCCGCCGCAGTTCCAGAGCTGGAAAACCATCAACGCACAAGCCCTGGTGACCGGCCGCATGACCCGCCAGGGCGACGGGCGCCTCAAGGCCGAATTCCGCTTGTGGGACGTCACCTCCGGCCAGCAGCTCACCGGTCAGCAATATTTCACCTCGCCGGAATACTGGCGAAGGATCGCGCATATCATTTCCGATCAGATCTATGAGCGATTGACCGGAGACAAAGGCTATTTCGACAGCCGCGTGGTGTTCGTGGATGAAACCGGAGCCAAGGAGCGGCGCGTCAAGCGGCTGGCGCTGATGGATCAGGACGGCGCAAATGTCCGCTACCTGACGCGCGGCTCCGACCTGGTGCTGACGCCGCGGTTCTCCCCGTCTACCCAGGAAATCACCTATATGGAATTCGGTCAGGGCGATCCGCGCGTGTATCTGCGCAATATCGAGACCGGACAGAGCGAGATCGTCGGTAATTTCCCCGGCATGTCGTTCGCGCCGCGCTTTTCGCCGGATGGCCAGCGCGTGATCATGAGCCTGCAGCAGGGCGGCAATTCAAATCTGTTCGTGATGGACCTGCGTTCGAAGTCGACGACACGTCTCACCGATACTCCGGCGATCGATACCTCGCCGTCCTATGCGCCGGACGGCACCCGCATTTGTTTCGAATCCGATCGCGGCGGCAAGCCGCAGATCTACGTGATGTCGGCGACAGGCGGACCTGCGCAACGGATTTCCTTTGGCGAGGGCAGCTATTCGACCCCGGTCTGGTCGCCGCGCGGCGACTACATCGCCTTCACCAAACAGGGTGCCGGACAGTTTTCCATCGGCATCATGAAACCCGATGGTTCGGGCGAGCGGATTCTCACGAGCGGATTCCACAACGAGGGACCGACCTTTGCGCCGAATGGCCGGGTCCTGATGTTCTTCCGCGATCCCGGCGGCAACAGCGGACCTTCGCTGTTCACCGTGGACATTTCCGGACGCAACGAGCAACGGGTTCCAACCCCCGGCTTCGCGTCCGATCCGGCGTGGTCACCACTGCTGTCGTAGCATCGTTACCCGCCGCAGGCCGCTGTCCGTAGCGTGGCCGGCAAGCCTTGCCTAGCCTGCTGATTTATTTGGCAGATTTACGTTACTCCGGACTCAGAACAACGTCCCGGTAACGATGTTCCCTCAGAAAGACTTCATCTGCGACAGGTACAAGTACCTCCTGAAAAGGACGTATGCGCGCTCGATGCAGCTGGCTCACCCTAATCAAGATCCCGATCAGGAGATGTCGCCGTCGATTTACGCGGGGACGGTGGATTCTCTATTTATGAATCCTGCGCCCATGGTCTTTGGTTCCTTTGGGCCTGCCATTGCCGCCGCCGTAATTGCGAACGCCACCGGCGATATTCTGGGTTGGTTATGCGTGCCCTTCTTCGTGGTGGTGGGTCTGGCGCGTGCATTTCAGATGTACCGCTACAAGCAACGAAATTCTCCGTTGACCGTACCCGAAGCGGCGACTTGGGAGAAGCACTACCGGCTCGGTGCGATCGCTTACGGAATCGTACTCGGCATCTGGGGCCTCACTGTCTTGCTGCGGACCGACGACGCGGCCGCACACATGCTCTGCACCACAACGGTGGTAGCCTATACGTCGGCGGGCGTCGGACGAACGTTTGGCCGGCCTCGAATTTTTCATTTGATGGTTCTTCTGGGCTGCGGACCTTTGATCGCTGCGCTGATGTTTATCGGCGGATCTTATCACTTCGCTCTTGCTCTCTTGAGTATTGTTTTCTTTATCTCAATCCGACGTCTCACATCCAGTCTCCAGCGCATCTACTTGAACGCATGGATCGCCAGAGAACGCGAGGCGGCCCTTGCCGGCCAATTCGATACCGCGTTGAACAACATGCCGCACGGGCTGTGCATGTTCCGTGCCGATGGGCGGCTTGCGGTGATGAACCGTCGTTTCAGCGAGATGATGAACCTGTCGGATGATCTCGTGCAGCGCGGCGCGAGCGCGTCGGACATCGTCGCGGACTGCGTCGGCGCCGGATCGATCTCGGCTGCGAGCGGAAACATGGTCCTTTCGGAAATCGAGAATGCGCAGGCGAGGGATATCATCACCACCGATCCCGACGCCGCGAGAGATCGCTCGCTGTCATGGACGTTTCAGCCGATGGCCGGCGGCGGCGCCGTCGTGCTGCTTGAGGACATTACCGAGCGGCGCAACGCGGAGGCCAGAATTACCCATCTGGCGCGCTACGACGAACTGACGGCGCTTCCCAACCGGGTCAATTTCCGCGACGAGATCGAACGTCTGCTGGCCGTTCCGCATAGGGCCACGCAATTGTCGGCGTTGCTGTTCGTCGACCTCGATCAATTCAAGCAGGTCAATGATACCCTGGGCCATCCTTGCGGCGATCAGCTTCTGTGTACCGTCGCCGAAAGGTTGCGCGACATGCTGCGCCCGGAGGATTTCGTGGCGCGGTTCGGCGGCGACGAATTCGTGGTGTTTCAGCAGAACATCAAATCAGGCGAGGATGCGGCCTATCTTGCCCGGCGCATCGTCGACCATTTGAGCGAGCGCTATAAAATCGACAATCACCTGGTCGAGATCGGCGCCAGCGTCGGCATCGCGCTGACATCGCCCGGCGTCACCGCCGATACGCTATTGAAGAATGCAGACATGGCGCTCTATCGCGCCAAGGCGGACGGCCGCGGCACCTTCTGCTTCTTCCGCGACGAGATGGCGCAGACCGTCGAGGCGCGCCGCATCTTGGAGCTGGACCTGCGCAAGGCCCTGGCCAATGAAGAATTCGAGCTGCTCTATCAACCGCTCGTCAATCTCAAGTCGGGACGTATTGCGACCTGCGAAGCGCTGCTGCGATGGAATCATCCGGTGCGCGGCACGGTTTCTCCGATCGATGTCATTCCGGTCGCCGAGGACATGGGACTCATCGTCGATCTTGGACGCTGGATCCTGCGCAAGGCTTGCATGGAATGCATGAAATGGCCGGAAGCCGTCAGCGTCGCGGTCAATTTCTCCCCGCAGCAGTTCCACCAGCGCGAACTGTTGAGCGAGGTTCGCTACGCGCTCGAGGTCTCCGGGCTGCCCGCCAACCGTCTCGAAATCGAGATCACCGAATCGTCGCTGTTGCGCAACACCCAGTTGACCCATGACGTTCTTTCCCAGTTGCATACCATCGGTGTGCGAATTTCGCTGGACGATTTCGGCACCGGCTATTCGAGTCTGAGCTATCTGCATAATTTCCCGCTGCAGAAGGTGAAGATCGATCGATCCTTCCTGGAGGGCATCGACAGTGATCGTCCGCTGACGCTGTTGCGGGGGGTAGCACGGCTCAGCGCCGATCTCGGTATGTTGGTCGTGGTCGAAGGCATCGAGACCAACGAGCAACTGGAGCTGATCAGCGCCGATGGCACGGTGACCGAGGCGCAGGGCTATTTGTTCAGCCGGCCGGTGCCGGCGGTGCGGGTACGCCAGTTGCTGAACGCGTCGCACAGCCGCCGCTCGCCGGACGAGCAACTGCTCGCGTGGCCATCAAGGTCGATCGCCTAACCATCCAGCAGTTCGCGATAGAATTTCCTTCCTCGTTCCGGCATTTGGCGCGGTTTTTCAACTGTCACCCGATTAACCCTAATGCCGCGATCTCTTTGCATAAGTGTTAAGGAGCTGTTAATCTTTTTCCTTGCGCGCTTAAGTTGCAGTGACATTGTAAGAGGTATCACATGAAGTCCGCAGCCGGAACAACCACTGCGGCTTTTGGCAATTCGGACCGGCTGGATCAAGTCGATTACCGCCTGGCGGAAACGCCCGAGGAAAAGGAGGAGATTTATAGGCTTCGATACCGGGCCTATCTGCGTGAGGGTGCGATCCAGCCCTCGAGCGACCAGCGCGTGACCGACCAATATGATCACGCTCGCAACGCCTGGACCTTCGGCGTTTACTTTCACGGTGAGCTTTACAGCTCAATCCGTGTGAGCCTGCTGACGCCGGAATGGCGGATGTCGCCGTCGCTCGCACTGTTTGGTGATGTTCTTCACCCCAAACTGGATGAGGGGCTGGTCTTCGTTGATTCGACTCGCTTCGTCGCCGACCCCGAAAAGGCCAGAAAGTTCCCGGAGCTTCCCTATGTGACGGTAAGGCTCGGTTCGATGGCTGGCGTTCATTTTAACGCCGACTACGGATTGGCCATGGTCCGTCCCGAGCATCAGGCGTTCTACCGCCGGGTGTTCCTGCAGGAAACCTGGTGTGAGCCGCGATTGCACCAGGGTCTCGTGAAGCCGGTTGGATTGATGGCCGCGCATTTGCCGACGGTGCGTGAAAGGGTGTTAGCCCGCTATCCGTTTCTGCGTTCAAGCGCCTTTGAACGACGGATGTTGTTTGAGCGCAACGGCGCGCTTCGTCTATCTTCGCCCGATGTGATGGTGTCTCCGCTGGAGCGGACATCGATCGTCCCGCAGCCCTGACGAATCGGTCTGGTTCCCCCTCGGACGCCATTTTTGCCAACAGGTGTTGCCGCTGGGCTCCAGTTTAGCCCCAAAACAGGCCGTTGCGGCCGCGCCTGCGGCTTGCCTTCACCGTCGCGCCACATTTACAACCCATTAACTATCGCGGTTGCTTTTCGCCGTTTGTCGGCATTTGATCGGGTCTGGCAATACCCCATCAAGGTTGACGGAACGTTCGCTTAACCATCGCCCTGTAGACCGGATGACAGTCGAAAAACGTGAGCGTGGAGGCTCCGGAATGAAAAAACAGATGCGTATCCTCCAGGGATTGAAGTTGGCCGCGGTGTTCGCGGTGGCGCTGTCGATGGGCGCCTGCGCCAACAAGAACCTCGCCGACGGCGCGATGGCAAGCGCGGCGACCCCGGGCAGCCAGCAGGATTTCGTGGTCAATGTCGGCGACCGCGTATTCTTCGAGAGCGACCAAACCGATTTGACGCCGCAGGCGATCGTCACCCTGGAGAAGCAGGCGCGGTGGCTGCAGACCTACAACCGTTATGCCTTCACCATTGAAGGTCATGCGGATGAGCGCGGCACCCGCGAATACAACATTGCGCTTGGCGCCCGCCGTGCCCAATCGGTTCGGACCTTCCTGGCGTCGCGCGGCATCGATCCCTCAAGGATGCGGACCATCTCTTACGGCAAGGAACG
>VAZH01000085.1 GCA_005884465.1 Alphaproteobacteria bacterium
GCCAGA
Source organism: Alphaproteobacteria bacterium (assembly GCA_005884465.1). GTDB lineage: Bacteria > Pseudomonadota > Alphaproteobacteria > Rhizobiales > Xanthobacteraceae > Bradyrhizobium. The sequence goes on from VAZH01000085.1 coordinate 7, forward strand.
ACGTCACCCAGAACAGCAGCAGATAGAGCCCGGGCGGCGCCCCGTGTGATTCCTGTGCCCCCAGCTTGCTCAGCATGTCGCCGCCGATCGAGTCAGCGAAAAATGTATCGCCGGCTCGCCAGAAGATCGCCACGAACCACGGCAGCACCAGAACAAGCGTCCACATCAGGCCCCATACCGGACGCAGACGCCACAGCCATGCGGCGGAGCGATCGAGGATCGCCAGCGTGCCGATCGTGAGCCCGGCGAACATCAGGATCAGCGGTCCCTTGAGCAGGATGCCGCCAGCCAGCGCCGTCCAGAAAATCGCGGGCCATGACCAGGCCGGATGCTCGGGATCCTCGCCCCGCTGCCATGACAAATACACCCGCGCCAGCGCTCCCATCGCCGCGACAACCGTGAGCAGCAACATTGCATCGGTTTTGGCAAGCCGCGCTTCGACGCCGAGCAACATCGAACTGCACAGGATGAGCCCGGCCAATATCGCGCCGCGCCGTGTCACGAATGCCAGCGCCGTCCAGTAAGTCAAAAGCACCGCGCCGATCGCACCGACCAGCGACGGGATGCGGTAGAGCCAAATGCGAACCTGCGCGCGCGGCAAGCCCAGCGCGGAAGCGGTTTCGACGGCTAATGCCTGCAACCAGTACACACCGACCGGTTTCTTGTAACGGACGTCATCCTGGAAACGGATATCGACGAAATCGCCGGTCTCGACCATTTGTTTGGTCGCTTGCGCGAAGCGCGTCTCGTCGCGGTCGATCGGCGGGATGTTGAAAAATCCCGGCAGGAACAACAGCAGAGCGCACAGGGTGAGCAACGCGACCGCGCGGACATGGCTGCCGGTGACAAAATCGAGCAGTCCGACAAGCCGACTACCCGGATTTACCCGGTGCGTCGGCTCGCGCGGCTCTCCAAATCGGGGACGGGCGTAGGTCTCGGCCATCGGTTCCGCATACGCCGAAACTGCTATTCCGACAACCGCTTAGAGGTACCTTATTGAATTCTGATGACAACTGTGTCCGCAGCGCCGGTGGCGTCGATCACGGTCAATCGGGCAAAGCCCGGGCCCGGCGGCTCGACCAGGCGCCGGCGTCGACCGTCGATTTCACCCACCGCGACGCCGTTCACCAGCATCGTCATCGGCAGCACGCCGCCGGCGACCCTGACCGGCATGGCCGAGAACTGGGTGCCGGCGGAACGGTCAACGTCGATCCGCGAGCCGTTCAAAGGAAACTGGATGTGCGGCGCCTGCTCGCCACCGGTCCGGACCAGCTCGCCCACGGGGCGAAATCGCCGCAGCGGTAGCGGGAGCTTGGCATTGCTCGCCAGCAGCGCACCTTTCGGCGGCCTCGGCAGGGCCGCTGGCAGCTTTCCGGTGCGGGCGAAGGCATCGAACAAAATTGGCGCGGCAGCGGTGCGGCCGATAAGACCTGGTACCGGCGCACCATCCGGGCGTCCAACCCAGACCCCAATGGTGATGCGGCCATCGAAACCGACCGACCAGGCATCGCGATAGCCATAGCTGGTACCGGTCTTGAACGCGATCCGGTTGTGGGCGGCGTTCTCCGGAGGCGGCGTACCGATCAGCACGTTGCCGACCTGCCAGGCCGCGACCTGGTCCATCAGCCGCAAGGAATCGCGCTGGTCGTCCTTCGCGATCATGATCTCACGCAGCGGCCGCGTGTTGCCAAGCCGCGCCAGCCCGCAATAGAGCTGCACCAGGTCCTGCAGCGTGACGCCGACGCCGCCGAGGCCCATCGCAAGGCCGGGCGCCTCGTCCTTCGGCAGCACCAGATTGGCCCCTGCCTGTTTCAATCGCGACGACAGACGGCTTGAGCCGACGCGATCAAGCAGCGCGATAGCCGGCACGTTCAGCGATAGTTGCAGCGCCTTGCGCACCGGCACCGTCCCCTGAAACGTCATGTCGAAATTTTCCGGCGCGTAGGAGCCGAAGCGGATCGGCCGATCGTCGATCAGGCTTTCGGGGTGAACAAAACCATCCTCGAACGCGAGACCATAGATGAACGGCTTCAGCGTCGATCCCGGCGAGCGCACGGCACGGGTCATGTCCACCTGCCCTGCGCGCCGCTCATCGAAATAGTCGGGCGAACCGACGCGTGCCAGCACGTCGCCGCTCTCATTGTCCACGGCGATGATGGCGACGGAAATATTTGGACCCAAGGCGATGGCGCGATCGCGCGCGAGCGCCTCGATCACTTTCTGCAAACTGGAATCCAGCGTCAGTGCGATGACGTCGGCATCTTTCAAGGTGGCGATGGCCTGATCGGCGGAATGGGGCGCAAGTATTGGCATTGGCTTGCGCAGCCGCGGCACCGGCGTAGCTTTTGCTTGAAGCGCGTCTTCTATCGACACGCGGCCGGCTTCCACCATGCGATCTAGAACGCGGTCACGCGCCGCGCGTGCCATTTCGGGGTAGCGATCGAGCCTGCGGGTTTCCGGCGATTGCGGCAGTGCGACCAGCAGCGCCGATTCCGCTAATGAAAGCCGCTTCGGCTCCTTGCCGAAATAGGCGATCGACGCGGCACGAACGCCCTCGAGATTGCCGCCGAATGGCGCCAGCGCCAGATACAGGCCGAGAATCTGGTCCTTGTTCAGCGCTCGCTCGATTTGCAGCGCGCGGAACACCTGACGCAGCTTGGCGTATACCGACCGCTCGCGCCGTGGCTCCATCAGCCGCGCCAGCTGCATGGTGATGGTAGAACCGCCGGAGACGATGTGGCCGCGGCTAACAAGCTGAAACGCGGCGCGACCCAGGGCAAGCGGATCGACGCCGCTATGGGAATAGAAGCGCCGGTCTTCGTAAGCCAGCAGCAGTTTCAAGTAGCCGGGATCGACGCCGGTTCTGGCATCGACAGGCAGACGCCAGCGGCCGTCTGCCATGGCATAGGCGCGCAGCAGCTTGCCGTTGCGGTCGACGACCGTGGTGGAGACTTCCCTCGCCTGCGCCAGCGGGAGCGGGCCGAGCGAGATGATCCATGTCGCAAAGGCGCCGGACACGGCGAAGATTGTAAAGGCTACGGCGGCAGCGATGCGAACAATGCGCCGTTTGCGAACACCGTCATGGCCGGGTTTTACCCGGCCATCCGCGTCTTTAGGCTCGGCAGCAGCGGACGTGGATGCCCGGGTCAAGGCCGGGCATGACGAAGAGGAAGCATGAGGGCCTGGCGTGCTCATTTCGCCGGACGCACCTCGACGGATCCAGTGCCGGTGCGGCCATAGCGCGAGGGGTTGTACATATCCTCGACATAGGCTTGCGGCAGCACGTATTTGCCGGGAGACACCGCGCGCACAACATAGGCCACCGTAAACACCGACTTGTCGTCGCTGGCGCGGTCGATCGCGGCGGTGAAGCGGTCGTCGCGGAATTCGGTGTTTTCAGGCTCCTCGCCGTCCTCGATCCAGTCCAGCGTACCGGTATCGCCTGACGAGACCAGATGCGGATTGTCGATCTCGAGGCCCGCCGGCAGATAATCCGACACCATGATGTGACCATATTCCGGCTTTGCTTCGGTGATCTTCAGCACCACAGCGAAGCGATCGTTCTGCTTGGCCTTCGACACATCGGCCGGCTTGCCGTCGAGCGTGAAGTAACTGCGCTCGATCTTGAAGCCGTTCGATGCCGCGGGCTCCGGCGTGATCGGCGCGCCACTCACCGAGACCACCGCCTGCACGGGCGCGTCGCCGGTATTGGTGATCTTGATCGGCTTGCCCGTCATCTCGGCGGCCTTGTAGCTTCGATACAGCGCTGTCTTGACCGGTGCGCCATCGAGATCGAAACTCATCGTTTCCTTCGACAGCGCGCGGGACGCCAGCACCAGCCAGGCATTTTCCTGGGTCGAGGTGTAGGGCGTCAGCCCGCGCGCCGTTTCGACGCGCGCGACGGCTTGCGTTAGCGTTGCCCGCGGCGCATTGCCTTCGCTCGCAAGCGAAACCAGCGCCGCGGCATCGCGCAAGGCGCTGCCGTAGTCGACCCGGCCGAACTCCAGCACCGGCTTTGGCGCGAGATTTTCCAGCGCCGCGGCATAGACCCGCTCTGCTCTCGTCCGGTCGCCCACCAGCGCCAGCGCCGCCGCTAGTTGCGATTTTGCGATCGGGGTCGCCAGATTGTTCAGCTTGGTGTCGGCGAGGTAGCGCAGATCGCCGATCGGCGCCGCGCCATTGCGGGAGAGAACATAAAGGCCGTACGCGAGATTGCGTCCGCCGTCCTTTTCAGGCTCGTTTGCGTTCACGGCCGAGTTGCGGATGCGGTCCAGCGCGCTCTTGAACGAGACGTCCGGCACCGGAAATCCCTTTTCGCGGGCGCGGGTCAGGAAGTCCGTGACGTAGGCATCCAACCAGGCATCATCGCCGCCGGCCGACCACAGCCCGAATGACCCATTCGAGCCTTGCCGCGCCAACAACCGATCGATGGCATCCTTGATGCGCTGATCGACCTCGGTGTCCATGGCGAGATGGGCACCCGCCGCCAGATCGTTGACATACAGCAGCGGCATGGCGCGGCTGGTGATCTGCTCCGAACAGCCATGGGGATACCGGTCCAGCGCTTTGAGAATGGTCGCGGCATCGAGCGCCGTGGACAGGCTGACGGAAAGGGATACGCCGCCGGTGCCCTGCACCAGATCCGAGAACATGTCCGACGTCAGCGTCAGACTCTCGCCCTTGGCCAGCGTCCGGATTGAGCGCCGCGCGAGGATCTGCGTCGCCGCCTTGACGTCAAGGGCATAATGCCGCGCCAGCGCTAGCCCGTTCGGTCCGCTGATATCGACATCGACCTGCGCCGTGCCGGCGCCGGCGGCATCGAGCGCCAGCGACATCGAGGCGCGCTGCATGGCCGCGAGCTTTACAGTCGTGGCGGGATTGCCGGTCACCTTCACCGGTCCCGATGTCTTGACGTTGATGGTGTAGTCGCCGGGCAGCCCCTCGACGTTGTCGAGATCGAAGCTCATGGTGCCGTGGTCGCCGTTGAGCAGGAAGCGCGGCAGCGTCGCCGTCAGCACGATGGGATCGCGCACTGTGACGTCGGTCGTGGCGCGGCCGAGCTTGGTCGCAGTCCATGCCACCGCCATTACCCGCGCCGTGCCGGCGAACTCCGGAATTTCGAAACTGATTTCGGCCGAGCCGTCGGCCGCCACCGTGACAATCCCGGAATACAGCGCGAGCGGCTTCTGCGTTGGGGGACTACCCTGCAGCTCCGCACCGGCGGAATCGCCGCCGGTCTTGATCTGGCCCCGGGTACCCTGCATGCCGTCAATCAACTGCCCGTACAGGTCGCGGATCTCCGACGTCATGCGGCGCTGGCCAAGATAATAATCGTCCGGCGCCGGCGGCTTGTAGTTGGTCAGGTTGAGAATTCCGACATCGACGGCGGCAACGACGATCTTCGCGTCCTCGCCGGGATTGAGGCCGCCGAGCTTGACCGGAAGCTTCAGCGTGCTGTTCGGACGCACCAACGCCGGAGGCGAAAGGCTGACCTCGAGCGTGCGGGTCTTCTTGTCGATGCCAAACCATTTCAGGCCGATGGCGCGACCGGGCATCCGCAGCGCGGCGGCATCGAGCGGGCGGCGCAGCGTCGCCACCACATAAGCGCCGGTGCCCCAGTCCTTGCCGACCGGAATTTTGACTTGGGCGGTGCCTTCCTTGACGTCGGTGGTTTGCGTCGTCAGCAGCCGGTCGCCGAGCACGTTGATGCTCAGCTTGCCGGCCGAGCGCGCATTGACCGACACCACCATGGTGTCGCCGGACTGATATTCCGGCTTGTCGATCGAGGTTTCCAGGAGATCGGGCGTATCGGCGCTGCCGTCGGAATACCATCCGACATCAAACTGCACCGAGGTCAGCGGCCCGTCGGGCTCGGCAGATTTGACGTCGAGGCGATAGCGGCCCGGCTGCGGCGACAGCGTTATCCGTGACGGCTTGTCTGCGGCGATGGTCAGATCGCCATCGGCGACGCGCGTGGTCGACTTGACCGGCTCGTATTCCCAGGACGAATTCTGGCGATACCATTGATAGCGGGATTCGATCTTCAACAGCTCGTAGCGCAGCCCGTCGCGCGCCAGCTGCTTGCCATCGGGCGCGACAAAGACGACATCGAACGCGGCCTTGTCGCCCTCCGCGACGCTTTTGTCGCCGAACAGCGGCTTGACGCCGATCATCGCCGCTGCAGGCGCGACCGGCAGCACCAGCTTGCGTTCGACTGCACGGCCGCCAGCTTCCGCCATGCGGATGAAGATCTGGGCTTCCTGCGGACGGGTCGATGTGGGCTGCTTCGCCAGGCTGACGGGGAAAGTCGCAACCCCGTTGGCGTCCGCCTCGGGGAGATTTTCAATCGGGGTGCGCTCGTTGCTGGTGGTCTCCTCATCGGCGACGCCGAACTGGTAGCCGGCGAATCCCGGCCGGCTAGAGGCCGGGGCGACCAGCATGTCGCCCTCCAGCTGCAGGCCCGAGGCTGGCGCGCCATAGAGGAAATGGCCGTTAACCTTAAGCTCCACAGGAGAATCAGCTTTGATCTGCCTATCCTTGCTGGATAAATCGAATTCGATGCGCTCCGGGATATAGTCCTCGACCATGAACGTGGTTTCACCTGCCGACGAGCCCTTCGGATCGGTGAAAGCCCGCACCCGCCAGGTCCCGGTCGGGACGGCGGAATTGAGCGGCACCGTCATGCTGCGCCCGCCCGCCCCCTGGTCTGGCAGGACAGCCCTGCGGAATTCGACGCCATCGGGGCGCTCCATCACTAATGTCAGCGGCCCGCCGGTCACGGCATTGCCCTGCCCGTCGCGCAGCAGCGCTGTGAGGTAGACGGTCTCGTTGGAGCGATAGACGCCACGCTCCGCATAGACGAAGGCGTCGGCGCCCGCGGGCACGGTTCGGCCGGAAACGCCACGGTCCGAGAGGTCGAACGCATTGGATTTCAGGCTGAGGAAGGCGTAGTCGGTTTTCTCGCCGCTGACGGTCAGCATCGCCGGCGACAAACCGCCCTCGCCGCGCGCCAGGCCTGCCTCGAACAGCACGTGACCGGTTTGGTCGGTCTTGCGGATCGCCAGAATCTCGTTGTTGCGCGCGACCAGCCGCACCTCGGCCTTCGCGATTGCATCGGTCGAGGCCAGTGAATTGACAAAGACGTGGATTCCGTCATTGCCGGAAAATGCCGTAAGGCCGAGGTCGGAAACGATGAACCACTGGGTCGCCAGCGATCCGTCGTCATCGCTGCCCGGGCCCTTGGCCGCTGCCGTCATGACGTAGACGCCCGGCTGCAGATCGCCGAGCGCCTGATCGACCGGAAACGCCGTGGTGACGTCCTGATTGAGCGTAGTGGCGGTGGCAAGTTCGCCCGACCAGACCTTTACGCCACGCTCGTCGCCGAGGCTGGAGAGTTCGTACCTGCTAAGGGCGCGCTGAAAGTCGCTGTCGATCACCGTGTTGATCAGGTTGCGGTCGCCGATCCGAAACACGCTCACGGACACCGCGGGAGTGTTGACGCTGACCAGGGGAATTCCGCGCTGGCCGGTGCGCGGCAGCACATAGGCGCGCCCGGTAAAGCGCACGAACGGCTTGCGGTCGCGCACGTAGATATTGAATTCAGCCGATTTGGGCAGGGTTTCCTTGACGGTGGACGGAAGGCCAGCGCGCAGATTGATGTTGTAGCGCTCGCCGTGCTTCAGACCATCGACGCAAAGCTGCTTTCCTTCCGACGACAGGGCCGGCTTGTCGCTGCCGGCCAGCGCCAAGAACGGCGCGAAGTCGGTGCGCTTGGCGAGATCTTCAGAGAACTGGAAACAGGCACGCGGCGACGCTGAATCGGAATCCACGGTATAATCGAGCAGACGAAAGCCATGCTCGTCGCGCATCTTTTCATATTGCCCGCGCACCTCGGCGACTTCCCGCAGATCGAGCGAGAGCCTTAAGCTATCCAGTGCCGGGCGCCACAGCTTGCGTTCCGACATCGCGCGGCCAAGCGCGGCGAGCGCGTCCGCCTCTTCGCCGGCATTGCCGGCGCGCTGATAGGCGATGTAGGCCGCGGTCGAGGCGCGCTCCAAAAGGAAGGTCTGCTCGCTGGAATTCTTTGGCGAAATCTGGAAGATGATGCGCGCCAGCCTTAGCCAGTTGCCGCTATCTTCCGGCGAGACGGCGGCGATCTGCCCGAGCACTTGCAGGCCGGTTCGGAAATCGCTGCGCTTGAAGGCTGCGTCGGCGTCGGTTTTCAGCGTCGCGCTGGTTTTGGCGACCACTCCGGCTTCACTCTTGATCTGGGCTTCCAGCTTGACGGCCGAATCGGCCAGTTCGTCGCGTTTGAAGGCCTTGTCCGCCGCCTGTGCCGTGACCAGGCCAAGCGCCAGCGTTGCGCAAAGTGCTGCGGCGCGAACCAAACCAATCATGATGGAGCTCCCTGCGCGGGCGAACGCCGCGTGACGAACAGAAGTGCGCTAAAAGGTGACGGACTCATGGCGATGGAACTGGGTGGCGAAAAAGTCGCATGCGACATGACCGAGGCGAGCCTCGTTACGCCGGCGATCGACGGCGGCGGAGCATTGCGTTGAGGCGGACCGAAGAACCGGTCCGCCGCTTAGGATTTGTCGCGGGAACGGAGAAACGGTTCGCAACCGAGTTGGCGGGAAAGCGGATTTTTCATATTGGCAATGCTATGAAGGCCCCGACGGTCCCATAGCTCAACTGGATAGAGTAACGGATTTCTACTCCGTGGGTTGCAGGTTCGAATCCTGCTGGGATCGCCAATATTTTCAATGGGATGCGGGTTCTGGCCCGGTTGAATCCGTGTACCATGCCGCAATGAAGAAAACCCCCTTGATATCAGCCTTTCCCGCTTAGTACCGCTTAGTCCGTGGCACACGGATGGTACACGGTGCTTCGTTACTTGTTCTAAAATCGCAAGCCCGGGGCGCGCTGGGGCCGCTATCTTCATTTGCCTAAACCGCCCCCGGTATGCCCGGCTCGGCAGCCGCGAGAGCCCCGAACCGTTCGACCATCAACGAAAAGACGATCGCAGACTTCACGCGGGTGGTTGATCAGACGGGGATTCTACTTTGGCGGCTGTAGCTCGCCCTTTAGCCAACCCATCACTGTATCGGTTTTCAGCGGGTCGGGCCGGTCGCACTCA
>VAZH01000580.1:0-2475 GCA_005884465.1 Alphaproteobacteria bacterium
GGAGTACAGACCGTCCCCTAGTGCAGACCCCACTTCATGGGCGCTCACGCGCCTGAAAGATGAACTGGGGAAGATTAAGCTCGACCCTGCCTTCATCGACATCACGAGCGGCGGTGGGAAGAATTCTCCGGCCCGTTGAACCAGCGTATCGGTTTCGTTGAAGAACGACTGAACCATGCGTTCCCCTGAAGAAGTCTTTGAGGATATCGAGAATGATCGTGCGCATCGCGAGCGCGAGATCAGGCTGATCGAGAACATCGCCTCGCGCACCGAGAGCGAATCTGAGGCAAATATGCTTCGCCGCTCTTTGGTTCTTTTGACTTATGCCCACTTCGAGGGCTTCTGCAAATTTGCACTTCTGTCTTACGCGTCAGCCATCAACGCGCTCGGTTTGTCCTGCCGTGATGCGACAACGCCTTTGGTGGCGGCTAGCCGTCCGAGGAGGCATGAGCCTTGTAACGCTCGCGATAGGTCCGGGTCTTTTCCCGGTTGCCGCACAATGTCGACTGGCACCAGCGCCGCGTCGCGGGCTTGGAGCGATCATAGAAAACCCGCTGACATTCCTCCGCCGCGCACATCTTCAGCCGATTGAGCGAGCCGTTCACCGCGCCGTCGTAAAGCTCAGCGACGATGGCCGAAAGGCCCGGCGTCGTGCCGCTTTGCGCGGCCACGAGCTTCATCCCCGCTTTGCCGAGCCCCGCAACACGCAACGAGAACGGTTCCATCGCCTTATTCAACGTATCGATCACGCCTTGCTTGCGTGGCCTCTCGGCAGGATCGCACCTGAGATAGTCGCGGATCGATTGGCGTAGGCGCAGCGCGTTCTCGAACTGCTTTTGCGAGGGAGGCGGGCCATGCTCGCCGAGCCCCCGCTCTCGCATCCACGCACCAAGTGCGGACGGCGTCGCGAGTTCCTCCGCCTGCTCATGCCGCACGCCGTGGTGCACGAACTTTCGCAGGTCCAGCGTGTTGGCGAAATCGTAGAGATTCGCCAACTCGTCCGGAACATGAAATTTACGCGATTCCCTGGACATCGATCCCGCCGTCCTTCCTCAACACCATCTAATTCATTTTACTGGTTGACACAAGGACACCTGTATAATTAGTTTAGTGGTGTTGTACTGAGGAGACTTAACATGGTCGACCCAACCGGCGGCGCCACAGCGAAGCTGCACCAAAGCCAGCAAGGCACCCTGCCGGGCCTGCTCGGCTTTGAATGGTTGCGGCTGGACAAGGAAACAGTCGAAGGCCGCTTTGACGTCCGCAAGGCGACGGCGGCGGACTCAATCTCCGCACTGATCTTCGTTCTGCGATCGGCAAGAAGGAAATAGCCATGGACCGCCGCTTGTTTGTACTCGCCGTAGGAATGTTCGCGCTTGGCACCGATAGTTTCGTGGTCGCCGCCGTGCTTCCCGGGATCTCCCACGCATTTGGCGTAAGCATTGGAGCTGCCGGGCAAATGGCATCGATCTATTCCGTGACCTTCGCCCTCTTGTCGCCGCCGATAGCCGCATTGGCTGCGACCATACCGCGGAAGCGTTTGTTGCTCTGCGGTGGTGTCATCTTCGTTCTTGCGAACCTTGGAACAGTGATCGCGCCGACATTTGGGCTCGCGCTCTTGAGCCGAATCATCGCCGGCGTTGGCGCGGCTACTTTCTCCCCGACCGCGACAGGGGCCGCGGTGATGTTGGTTCGCCCGGAACATCGAGGTTACGCGCTCTCGGTGGTGGTGGCGGGCCTTACAGTCTCCACGGCATTGGGCACACCAATCGGCGCCGTCATTGGCGGGCTGGGCGATTGGCGCTGGACCATGGGATTTGTCGCCGCGCTTGGAGCCTTGTCGGTTGCCGGTATTGCTGTTTTCTTGTCGGAAGTGCCGCTGCCGCCGAAAGTCACCTTGGCAAAACGCCTTGAGCCTCTCATGGATGGCCGCGTCGTTCTGACACTCGCGACCACATTGATCGCTCTGAGCGGGATCTTCACCGTTTACACTTATTTCGCTGTGGTTTTCGACCGCACTATTGGAGGTAACGCGGTCGTTCTGGGATGCCTTCTCGTCCTCTGGGGCATCGGAGGCACCGTTTCCAATCTCTTTGGCGGACGCGTGGTCGATGTCGTGGGTTCGCGGAAGGTCATTGTGACGATACTCATCCTGCTTGCGCTCTTCAGTGCAGTGTTGCCTTGGATTGGCTCGCAATTATGGATCGCTGCGCCAGTCATTTTGATATGGGGAGCGTGCAGCTGGGGTCAGCTGGTGCCGCAGCAATATCGCCTCGTTGCCTTGGCTCCATCCATCGCGCCGATATTGATGGGGCTCAATTCGGCATGCTCTTACTTCGGCATGTCGCTCGGTGGGGTCATTGGTGCACTGGGAATTCGCACTGTTGGCGCTCATTATCTCGGCGTGATCGGCGCCGCGCTGGCGGTACTCGCTCTGATCTTTGCCGAACTTGCCAACCTGAGAATATCCGCCTC
>VAZH01000580.1:2494-4393 GCA_005884465.1 Alphaproteobacteria bacterium
CGAATCCAAGGTGGTTTAATCAGGTGAACGCCTTGATCTAGGCACCGGTGCTCTACGATTCGCTCCCTTGCACGGGCTCAAGGATCGTTTCCTCGGCTGTCGCGCGCACAAATTCTCCCCGGTCGTCCAGTGATGGGAATGAAAGGCGGAGACCGCTGATAAAGCTCCTGAACCATGGCACTGCGAACCACAACAGAGCAAGCACCTGGAGAGCAAGGCTCAGCCCGAACGCGGCTTGATAGGCGGCTAGCGGATAGCGCCCATCCTGGGTTGCCCATTGGCTTACGATTAATCCGATTCCATATTGAACCGCGAACGCCCAGCCGAAATGCAAGAGATTCAAAGCACCATTTGCACGCGCTGCGATTTCGACCGGAAAGTAATCCGCTATGATCGCATAGCTCAGCACGGTGGCGGCCCCTACCATCGATACGACGGACCAGGGCAGAATGGGTGGGAGTGGAACGCGTAGAATTAGCGCGAGTTCGGCCAACATAAACAGCGCGCCAAACGCAGCCAATAGAACTTCGGTCGCTACGCCGCGTTTGCGCAGACGATCCGCCAGTATCCCGAGCAACAATGCGCCCAGGCTAATTCCGATGGCCATCGTGAAGAGCTGATTGACAACGGCTTGCCGATTGAAGCCTTCGACGTCCGCGAACCAGGATGCGGCCCATAGGGAATGCATTGCCTAGGACGATCCGATGCATGTTGCGGACAGCGGCGCAATTCTCAGGAAGCGCGGATCCGAAAAGATGGAGCGTAAAGTAAGCGGTTTGCTGAAAGAGACGGAGCTCTTGGAACTCCCATCGGATTTCGGCACTGCGAAATAGATGAGCCCGGCAACCACGAGCGTCGCAATCGTCAGAACTTCGAATAGGCTCCGCCAGCCGATCCAATTCAGCAGCCAATCCGTCGGCGCGGTGGCCGTAGAAAAAATCTCGTGGCTTGTCGTGCGTCGAAAGGACTGAACGTGAGCTAGCGTTAGAGACAGTTACGATCACGAAAGAGCACCCGTTACCGTCCCCAATCCACGTCCCCTCTATTTTTCGGACAGACTATTGGTCTATAAACTTCAGATACTTACGGCGAATAGGCCGATTCTGCACAACCATCCCTCGGGCGACCCCACGCCATCGCAGGCCGACATCCGGATGACCAAGGCGATTGTCGACATCGCCACCCCGCTCGGCATCTCCGTGCACGACCACATCATCGTCGGCAAGAACGGGCATGCGAGCTTGAAGGGGATGAAGCTAATCTAGCGGCAGGGCCGTATGGTTAATGGTTCATTAGAGCGAATCGTATTGTGTCGGAGCTGCGGCAAATGAGCTGCAGCGGGGGCGCATGGCAAGGTTCTCGGCCTGGCGGCGGCGGTGCCGCTGGGCAACATCCGTCGTCCCGCTCGGCGCCGTGTTGGCGACGTCGACGCCTTCGAGCGCTGTCGATTTTTGGACCGGCGCCGTCTCGACCGACTGGTTCAACGCCGGCAACTGGACGGCTGGCGTTCCAACCAACACAGACAGCACGAGGATCGACACGGCCACGCCCAATGCGGCGATGGTCGGGGCGGCTGGCGCGCAGGCGACCGGTCTCCGGGTCGGCGTTTCCGGCACCGGCGCGCTGACGATCCAGAATGGCGGCACGGTGAACAACACCTTGGGCATCATCGGCGACGACGCGTCGTCGATCGGGACTGCCACGGTGGATGGCGCCGGCTCGAGCTGGACCAACAGCTCCGACTTCTATGTCGCCCATATGGGCAGCGGTACGCTGACCATCCGCAACGGCGGCGCGGTGAGCAATGAAATCGGCTTTATCGGCCGCTACTCCGGCTCGACCGGCGTTGCGACGGTGGACGGCCCCGGCTCGACCTGGACCAATAACCAAGATCTCAAC
>VAZH01000581.1 GCA_005884465.1 Alphaproteobacteria bacterium
CTTGCCGAGGGGCAGTGGTTGAGCGCGGCCGAGGCGTTCGGCCTGATCGCGCTGTTTGTGATCGGCGCCGCGGCCGGCAGCCTGATCGTGCTCGGCCGCGGCACCAATCGCCAGCCCTGGCTGCTGCTGGCCGAGGCGTCGCTGCTCGCCGCCGCGGCGCTGTGCTATAGCTTCGGCCTGTCGAATGTTGCGGTCGCCGCGATTGTCGTGGCGATGGGACTGGAGAACGCGGTGTTCCAGATCCGCGGCGGCGCCGGTCTCGGCCTCACTTACGTCACCGGCGCGCTGGTGAAGGTCGGGCAACAGGCCGCGGCGGCGCTGACCGGCGGCGCGCGCTGGGGCTGGGTGCCGAATTTGCTGCTATGGGCGGCGATGGTGATGGGTTCCCTGTGCGGTGCGCTCGCCTATTACTGGATCAATCTCGCCGCGACCTGGTTTGCCGCCGGCGTAGCGCTGGCGCTAGGCGCGATCCAGGCCGCGACAACCCACCGATAGCATTGACAGCGAACGCGGCTTGCCCGATTTGAGCAGCACGACGCCTGTTTGGAGGGGCGCTGCGACAGGATTGGCAGATGACAGCCGAAGCAAAAGCCCGCGCCGCATGCCTGATCGGATGGCCGGCGGCGCATTCGCGCTCGCCGCTGATCCATCACTACTGGCTGCGGAAGCTCGGCATCGCGGGCGGCTACAATATCGAAGCGGTGCCGCCCGAGGGCTTTGCCGAGTTTGTGCTGCACCTTTCGACCCACGGTTTTGTCGGCGCCAACGTCACCATTCCGCACAAGGAGCGCGCGCTGATCTTGTCAAAGCCGGACGCGCGCGCCCGCGCGGTCGGCGCCGCCAACACGCTCTGGTACGAGGGCGACGAATTGCGCTCGACCAACACCGACATCGAAGGTTTTATCAATAACCTGGATGCCTGCGCGCCGGGGTGGGACGCCGCTAGCGATGCGCTGGTGTTCGGCGCCGGCGGCTCAGCGCGCGCGGTGGTGTTCGGATTGATCGAGCGCGGCATCAAGCGCGTGCATCTGGCAAACCGGACACCCGAGCGGGCCCGCGCGCTGGCGGATCAGTTCGGTGCCAGCGTCGATCCCGTTTCATGGGATGCGACCGGCGAGCTGCTGCCGCGCGCGAGCTTGCTGGTCAACACGACATCGCTCGGCATGCACGGCCAGCCGCCGCTCAAGGTCGACGTCGGCCTGCTTCCGCCGCATGCCGTTGTCGCAGACCTCGTATATGTGCCGCTGCAGACGCCGTTGCTGTCAGCGGCACGGGCGCGCGGACTGAAGACCGCCGATGGCCTGGGCATGCTGCTGCACCAGGCGGTGCGCGGGTTTGAGTTGTGGTTCGGACAGCGCCCCGAGGTTACCTCCGAGCTTCGTGATCTGGTCGAAGCCGATCTCACAAAAGTTTGAGCCGGAACACCGTTGAAGCACCGGAACATCGTTGAAGCACCGGTGTCCATTGTTAGGTGGTGCCACCGGAGATCAGTTCATGCCCGTTCATCGTTCAACGCTCACGCGTCCGCTTGTCGCAGTGGCGATGGTTGTCGCGTCGTCCCTCTACGCGATCGGCCAACAGCCGCCTACGCCGTCGCGGGTTCGCGGCACCGTCGAAGGCGTTGCCGGCAATGAGCTGGCCCTCAAATCGCGCGAGGGCGAGGAGCTCAAACTGCACATGGCCGGCGACATGCGGGTGGTGGGCATCACCAGGATCCCACTGTCCGACATCAAGGTTGGCTCCTTCATCGGCACCACCACGGTGCCGGGACCGGACGGCAGTCAAAACGCCGTCGAGGTTCACGTGTTTCCGGAAGACATGCGCGGCACCGGGGAGGGATCGCGGCCCTGGGATTTACGTCCGAACAGCACCATGACCAACGCGACGGTGGCCGAGACCGTTGCAGGCAATGACGGCCATACCCTGATGGTCAAATACAAGGATGGCGAGAAAAAAGTCGTGGTCTCGCCCGATACGCCGGTTGTGACCTATGTCCCCGCCGATAAATCCGAGTTGAAGCCGGGC
>VAZH01000556.1 GCA_005884465.1 Alphaproteobacteria bacterium
CATGCGGCCGGAGACTTTCGGCGTTTTGGCCGTGAAAGTGGCCGAATATGGAGCCTGGAAACCGATAGCCAATTCGCAAAAGCCCGCTATTGGCGGGCATTTCTCCAACTATTAGGGGTGGCTTCTCTGAGCGCCGGACTGGTTGGCTGGCGACGCAGTGCTGATCGCACCCGTCTCCAAGCAAATTCCCTGGTATCAGGGAATTTTACAGGGAATTTTGCGATTCCGGGGCTCAAGAGACACGATTTAGCGCCAAGAAACCGCTGCGCTGCAGCGACTTTTCGAGCAATTCCCTACGCAAATTAACAGGGAAAATATTTCGAAGAGCAGGGAATTTTTAGCTGTTAACAGGGAATTTCATCTGCAAAATGACCTTCCGTGAAATTCTTCATGCTTGGTTCTAGAACGTGCCGGGATATGAGCCGCCGTCAATGAGGATATTCTGGCCGGTTATATAGCCGGCTTGCGCCGAGCACAGGAACGCGCAAGTCGCCCCAAACTCTTCAGTTCGGCCAAAACGCCGCGACGGATTGCTGGACCGGATATCCTGGGTGACCTCCTCGACAGGGCGTTTTGTATTGGTTGCAAGCGCCTGCAGGTTGGATTTCAACCTGTCGGTATCAAACGTCCCCGGCAGCAAATTGTTGATGGTGACATTATGCTCGGCCGTGGCTCGGGCCAGCCCCGCGACGAAACCGGTGAGGCCCGAACGCGCGCCGTTGGACAGTCCGAGCATGGCGATGGGCGCCTTGACCGCATGCGAGGTGATATTGACGATCCGTCCAAACCTACGCGCAATCATGCCGTCAATGGTAGACTTCATCAGCTCGATCGGCGCGAGCATGTTGGCATCGAGCGCCTTGATCCAATCGCTGCGATCCCAGTTTCGAAAATCGCCTGCGGGCGGGCCCCCTGCATTGTTAATGAGAATATCCGGATTGGGGCAGGCGGCGAGAATGGCGTCCCGCCCTTCCTTCGTCGTGACGTCAGCTACGACGGCGACAGTTTCCGTGCCGGTTGCAGACCGAATTTCGCCTGCCGCGCGTTCTAGGATTTCGCGGCGCCTTGCAACGACAACGAGCTTTACGCCTTCGCCGCCAAGGGCGGTCGCACAGCTCCTGCCCAAACCCATGCTCGCCGCACAGACAATTGCCGTGCGGCCCCGAAGGCCAAAATCCATCTTTTTCCTCGCCCGATTGCGTCGCGCATCTCGCAGCTCGCGCAGATGCCCCTCATTTATTGATCGCTTGGCAAAGCCATGCCGGCCGGCTTCGATCCCCACATGCAAAAGCTGGTCGGTTCAAAGCCGAACTGCCGCGGCCGGTGGGTCGCCTCGTCCTCGATTTCGTCAACACCAACGGAATATTCGAACACCATGCCGTCGGGTCCTTTGAAGTAGAGGAACCGCGCGCCGGAAGTCGGATGGCGGCCAGGCCCGAAAACAATCGGCACGCGGCGCTCGCTCAGAAAATAAAACGATCGCAGCACATCGTCGTTGGTTTGCACTTGATGGTTAACGTGTTGAATGCCTGCATGCGGCGCACGCACCAGCGCAATCGTATGGTGGATCGCATTGACACGCATCAGGGGAATGTCGCCAATACGATCGCTCACCCGTGCATTGCAGACTTGAGTCCAGAACCTTTCGTCGCGGGCTGGGTCGGTTGAGTTGAGGCCGATGTGGCTGAAACCCGTGATTCCGGCATCCCGTGAGGCAAAGTAGCGACGGCCGCTTCGTTCCGGACGTACCACGAGCTCAATATGATTTCCGCTTGGATCATCAAAGCCGATGAAGGATCTCACCTTTCGTCTCGCGGCCTCGTCCGCAGAGCCAGCCAGCACGCGATGGCCGAGGCGCTCCAGTGTGGCCGCTGCCTGCTGCAAACAGTCTTCATCTTCGATCTCAAACCCGACGGCTTGATCCTTGGGATCGCCTTCCGTGTAACAAAGCGTGTGCGATCGGTCGTCCGATCTCAGATAAAGCGCTTTCTTGCCACGTTCCGCGACCTGTAATCCCAGGCAGCTCGTCGCAAATGTTTCAGCCGATTCCAGATCTGGAGATCCTAGGCGAACATAGCTTACATCTTTCAAGTTGATCATGCTTTTCTCCTGGATTCCACGGCCTAATCTACGCCTGCACTCAGCTCCGGCACGTCCTTGCTTTCGCTCCCCCATTCACAAAGAGATTCCGGCACGAGCGGAAATTGTCGAGCGGGGCGACGCGCCGGCCC
>VAZH01000562.1 GCA_005884465.1 Alphaproteobacteria bacterium
CGCGGCCTCAATACCGGTAAGGCTCGATATCCAAGAGCGGAAACGCGCTGAAGACATCGGGCAGGTTGGTCGGCGTCGCCGCATGCAGATAGGATTTGTCGAGCTCCGCGAAAGATGTGACGCCGAGCAGCCCCAGGCACCTGATCACTTCGTCCTCAAGCAATTCCAGCATCCGCAGGACTCCGGGTTCACCTGCCGCCGCAAGCGCCCAGCATTGCAGGCGGCCGATGCCGACCAGATCGGCGCCTGACGCGATCGCCTTGACGATGTCGGTGCCGCGACAGAACGAGCCGTCGATCATGATCCTGGCACGGCCGGCGACGGCGGCTGCGATTTCGGGCAGAACGTGCATGGCGCCGCGGCCGTGGTCGAGCTGGCGTCCGCCGTGATTGGAGACGTAGATCCACTCGACCCCGTGATCGAGCGCGATCGCCGCATCCTCCGCGGTCGCGATGCCCTTGATCACCAACGGTATCTTGTACTTGTCCTTGATCAGTTTCACCGTGCGCCATTCCAGTCCCTTCTGAAAGTCGCCGCCGGTGGCGCGGACGCGGCTTTCGCGGACATAACGCTTGGCGATATCGCGCTCGCGCCGGCTGTAATGCGCGGTGTCAACCGTCAGGCAGAACGCGGTATACCCGCTGGCGATCGCGCGGCTGACCTGGTCCTCGACGAAGTCGTCGCCGCCGCGGACATAGAGCTGGTACATTCGCAACGCGCCGGGCGCGGCCTCGGCGACTTTCTCCAGGCCGGGCTCGGTCACCGAGCTCAGCATATGGACGGCGCCGAATCTTTGGGCCGCGCGCGCGACGCTGCCGCCGGCACCGGGATCGAACATCTCGAGCGCGCCGACCGGGGCCAGCATTACCGGCAAGCGCAATTTGCGGCCGAACAGCTCGACAGAGGCGTCGACCTTGGCGACATTGCGCAGCACGCGCGGCCGGAATGCGATCTCGTCGAGCGCCATGCGGTTGCGGCGCAGGGTGGTTTCGGTCTCGGCGGCGCCGGCAATGTAGTCCCAGGCATTCTGATTGAGCTTCGCGCGCGCTTTTCGCACGAACTCGTGCAGATTCTGGAACTCTTCTCCGCTAGCTCCGAGCTCGGCGGCCGGCGCCGGCTGGATGCGGGTCGCTTCGTTCATAATCTCCTCCCGGAAATGCTTGACTGCTTCGGCTTGGCCTCTCGCGTACCGTGTCCTGCGCTTCCGCGCCATCCCGAAAATTGCTATGGCTGGTATCGGCGGGAAGCGAGCAACATTCCCGGCGTCAATCGAAGGGAGTAAGCCATGAAAAGACCGGCGGTCTTGGCGGCGCTTGGCCTGAGCCTGTTCGGCACCGGCGCAGCGATGCGGCTTCCGCGGCGCTGGCCGGCTTCGATTTGCACTCCCACACGTTGGCCAAGGCGACATTGACCGGCCTCTACGGTCGCTGAACGTTTTCGTCTGCCGCCGCGCAAACGGGCCGTGTTCTATATTTGATTTGGTAGTTGTGTCCGGGTTGACCCGGCCTGGAGCTAAAACCATGGCCCCGATCGATGGTTTGATATTCGCAGGTTACCGTTCATTCGACGCCAGCGCCGACGATCCGTTCCGCATCAAGTGGAATGCGGTTCAGCCCTCGCTCGAGCTCCCGGCAGGTGCGGAGGTTCCCGCGCTTACTATGGCGGCGATCGGTGCGTTCAATGCGAACATCAATCAGAGAATAATCTATACCACGGAGCCCGATAGAGACGACGCCTGGCAAACGCCGGTGCAAACCTTGGCGATTCTACACGGCGACTGCGAAGATTATGCGATCCTGAAATACGCGACGTTGCTTCGAGCCGGGCTATCTGCGGCCTCTCTGCGCATCGTCATCGGGGAGATTATATCGATCGCCGGCAATAAGCCGCATGCCTGGTGCGCGGCCTATCTCGACGGCACGTGGCGCACGCTTGACAACAAGTTCGACCGGATCATCGGCGTTGCGGACTATGTGAACTGGCTTCCGCTGGCGGCGATGCACGATGCGAACGTCGTCCGGTTCGGCCGCGAATTCACTATCAATGACAGGATTCGATGACCCGGGTGCGCGTGCGATGCGAAGGCCGCCAATTGCAAATATGAAACGACCTGGCAGAACGGCCTCCACGATTCCGGCAAGGCATCTTGGGTTCAGGGCGCGATTTGCCGGCGCTTTCGGGCCCGGCGCACGTCTACAGAGGCCGATGGTTCACGGTGCGTGAAGCACAGCCGGTTGATCTCCGCGGCCGACTTCGGCGGACTGAACAGATCGCCCTGCATTTCGGAGCAGCCGAGCGCGCGAAGCAATTCCTGCTGCTGTCGCGTCTCAACGCCCTCCGCGGTCGTCGTCATGTGGCGTTCCGCGGCGATATTCACCACCGCCTGCACAATGCAGGACGAGCCGTCAGG
Source organism: Alphaproteobacteria bacterium (assembly GCA_005884465.1). Lineage (GTDB taxonomy): Bacteria > Pseudomonadota > Alphaproteobacteria > Rhizobiales > Xanthobacteraceae > Bradyrhizobium. The sequence goes on from VAZH01000562.1 coordinate 2,411, forward strand.
CTCTGCGATATCGTTGACGAAGCAGCGGTCGATCTTGATCTTGTCGAACGGAAAGCGTTGCAGATAGCTCAGCGAGGAATAGCCGGTGCCGAAATCGTCGAGCGCGATCCGCACCCCGATGCCGCGAAGCTGATGCAGGATCGCGAGCGCGGCCTCATCGTCGCGAATCAGCACCGCCTCGGTGATCTCCAGTTCCAGCCTGTTCGCCGCAAGGCCGGAGGCCGC
>VAZH01000563.1 GCA_005884465.1 Alphaproteobacteria bacterium
CGTTTCTCACGACCATGCTCGACTTCACGCAGGCCGGCGAGATCGCCTTGCTGATCGACGAGCAGAGTGTGGCGGCGCGCGAGCAAACGATCGGCGGCGGCGGCATCCTCCCGGGGCGAGAGCTCGCGTTCGTGTTCTCCACGCTGCGCGGAAACGATCTCATCTGGCCCTACGTGGTCGGCAACTATCTCGAAGGGCGCCAGCCGGATGCGTTCGACATTCTCTACTGGAACGCCGACAGCACGAACCTGCCGGGCCCCATGTACTGCTGGTATGTGCGTAACACCTACCTGGAGAACAACCTCCGGATCCCCGGACAAACGACTCAATGCGGCATCAGGGTCGACCTCTCGGCGATCGACGCGGCCACCTATGTGCTGGCAAGTCGCGAGGACCACATCGTGCCGTGGCAGACCGCCTATCGGACCACGCAGCTTGTATCCGGTGACACGCGCTTCGTTCTCGCCGCAAGCGGCCACATCGCCGGTGTGATCAACCCGGCTGCGCGCAACAAGCGCAACTACTGGAGCGAGGGCGAGCAGGGAAAACGGGCCGAGCGCTGGCTGGAGACGGCGCGCGAGGTGCCCGGAAGCTGGTGGTCGGACTGGAGCGCCTGGCTTCGTTCTCACGCCGGCACGCCGGTGCGGGCACGCACGCGCCTGGGCAGCACCGCGTTTCCCGAGATCGAGCCGGCGCCCGGCCGCTACGTTACGGTGCGCGCCGCCTGAACCAGATCTGGAGACTAGAGGAGGAAAATCATGACTGACATCGTTATCGCGTCAGCGGCAAGGACCCCGGTCGGGTCGTTCAATGGCGCGTTTGCCAACCTGCCCGCGCACGATCTTGGTGCGGTTGCCATCAAGGCCGCCCTCGAGCGGGCAAAGCTCGCGGGCGAGGAGGTCGACGAGGTGATCCTCGGCCAGGTGCTCACGGCCGGCCAAGGGCAGAACCCGGCGCGGCAAGCCGCCATGAAGGCGGGCATCCCCGAAGACAAGACGGCCTGGAGCCTCAATCAGGTGTGCGGCTCGGGACTGCGTGCAGTCGCGCTCGGCATGCTGCATGTCGCCAGTGGAGACGCCGACGTCATCGTCGCCGGCGGCCAGGAATCGATGTCGCTGTCGCCGCACGCGGCTCACATGCGAGGCGGAACGAAGATGGGCGACGTGACTTTCGTCGACACCATGATCAAGGATGGCCTGTGGGATGCTTTCCACGGCTATCACATGGGGACAACGGCGGAGAACGTCGCCCAGAAATGGCAGATCAGCCGCGAGGACCAGGACAGATTTGCCGTCGCCTCGCAGAACAAGGCGGAAGCGGCCCAGACATCCGGCCGCTTCAAGGACGAGATCGCGCCGGTGACGGTGCAATCCCGCAAAGGCGACATCGTCGTTGACCAGGATGAGTATATACGTCCCGGCACGACGCTCGACGCGGTTGCGAAGCTCAAGCCTGCCTTCTCCAAGGACGGCACAGTCACCGCCGGCAATGCCTCGGGACTGAACGACGGTGCCGCCGCGTTCGTCATCATGAGCGCCACCGAGGCGCAGCGGCGCGGCATCACGCCGCTCGCCCGCATCGCCTCCTGGTCCACCGCCGGCGTCAATCCGGCCATCATGGGCTCAGGCCCAATTCCCGCCTCTCGGCGGGCACTCGAAAAGGCAGGCTGGAAGGTCGCCGATCTCGATCTTATCGAGGCAAACGAAGCGTTCGCCGCGCAGGCGCTCGCGGTCAACAAGGACATGGGATGGAACACCGGCATCGTGAATGTTAACGGCGGTGCCATCGCAATCGGCCATCCGATCGGTGCTTCTGGCGCCCGCATCCTCGTGACGCTGCTACATGAGATGCAAAAGCGCGATGCAAAGCGTGGCCTGGCGACATTGTGCATCGGCGGCGGGATGGGCATTGCGCTCGCCGTCGAACGCGGATCGCGGGTTCATGACTAGGTGACTTCGCCAATAAGACAGGGAGGACATCCATGCGCGTTGCAGTCATTACCGGCGGAATGGGCGGGCTTGGCGATTCGATCAGCACGAAAATGCACGCGGCCGGGTACCGGGTTGTAGTCACCCATTCGCCCGGCAACACGAAAGCCAAGGAATGGCTCTCCGCGCACAAGGCCAGCGGTCGCGAATTCAGCGCGTACCCCGTCGACGTTGCGGACTTCAATTCCTGCGAGGAGTGCGTCGCACGGATTGCCAAAGAGGTCGGACCCGTCGACATTCTGGTCAACAACGCGGGTATAACCCGCGACACC
>VAZH01000564.1:0-525 GCA_005884465.1 Alphaproteobacteria bacterium
TCGGTCATTTTATCGCGGGTAAGATTGGTGCCTTCGACGACTTCAAAGCCCACATTGCGAAGCACGGCCGCCATCGCCTGGGCGTCGATCGCAGGGTTCGGAAGCTGCGCTACGTTTTTGTAGGCGCCATTGCCGACGACAAAGGCGATGCGCCGGTCGGCCTTGGCCGCTTGCGCTGAGAACAACATGCAAAACAGGGAAACAATAACGGTGAGATAGCGCATCTGAAAGCCCCGGATCGAATCGAGCATCTTACGCTGCAACGCGTCATGGCAGATTACACGAGAAAACCACCCTCCGCGCCACAAAAATTATGCTGTTGCCCAAGTCCTGGCGGCGGCCTCGATGATGCAGTGATGCGCCCATCTTGATTTCCAAGTGGGAGTCCACCCGATCGGTGCTAAGGAATCGTCCTGCTGCCGTCATTCCGGGGGCGAGTGAAACGAGCGAACCTCAGATGTGCGATTGCACATCGGGAATCTCGAGATTCCCTGATGCGCAGTTGCGCATCTGAGGTCCGGTCCT
>VAZH01000564.1:531-2999 GCA_005884465.1 Alphaproteobacteria bacterium
CCGGAATGACGCCAATGGCAAACCTGGAGAACCTGCACATGCGTGTCTTGCAACCGGCCGACTGGTCAAAGCCGCGCGGCTTTTCGCACGGTGTCGCGCTCGATGGTCCCGGCCGATGGATCGTACTTGCCGGTCAGACCGGCGGCGACGAGAAGGGTGATTACCAACCCGATATGGCCGGGCAGGTCGGAACCGCGCTGCGCAGGATCGTCAAGCTGCTTGCAGAGGCTGGCGCCGGTCCCGAGCACATCGTCCGTCTCACATGGTATTTGACCAGCCGCAGCGAATACCAAGCCGCGGGCGCCGGTATCGGCGCGGCGTGGCGGGAGACGCTGGGGCGAAACTTTCCGCCCTCGACGCTGCTCTACATCTCCGGCCTGGTCGATGAACGCGCAAAAGTCGAGATCGAAGTCACCGCGTTCGTACCGGCTGGATAGGACCTCCCGATGACCAAGCGATCCACATCGGCGGATTTTGTGACCGCCTTCGCCACCGGTTGGCCCGAGAACCAGCCGGAAATCATGGTGCTCTCGCTGACCACGCACAAAGGCGTTCAGGACTATGCGCTCAGCAAAGAACAGGCGCTATTGATCGCAAAGACCATGAAAGAAACCGCCGCTCGGCTCGCCAAGCCAAAGCAAGCCTAGCGAGAAGCGCAACCGCTGCGGACCAGCTAACGGCGGGTCAGCGCGATGTTGGCGCCCCTGAACTGGGCCGCGGCCCTGATGACGATGGACTGCCGGTTGCCCTGCGTCGCCAGGGAGAGGTTCGCGGCGAAACTGGGCGCGTTCGCGACAACCTGAAAATTGCCGTTGCCTCCGCGGCCTTCGAGGTTTCCGCTGATGCCCCGGCTGCTTTCGCTCCACGTTCCCGAGAGCGCGCCGCCCTGCGCGACCACATTGCTTGAAAGAATGAATTTGTAGCTGTCGCTTGCGCAGGTGAGGCTCAGATTGAGGCCGGTCCCGCCCGCGCCGACGGCGTAAGTTGCGCGGCATCGAAGTCGTTCGCTCGAGCCGTCGTCGAGCGTGACGGTGCCTCCGCCGGACCAGTTGCCTGCCATGCCGGCGAACGGCCCCGATTGCGCGTAGCTTGCGAAGCCGGACACGGATGCCACCAACAACGTGGCGACAGCGAGTATCAGCCGTCTGATACCCGGGAAGGTGCCAGTCGTCAGGCCTGTCTTATTGTCGGGATGCTTCCCACCGACCGCTGCACGGTACGCCCGCAGATGCCCCATTCCATTTCCCCGATCCGGAGTTGCCGTTGAGTTGGCCATTTGCATATGCACCAGCGATCGAGACCCGCACAAGCCCCTCACGGCCGATGCTGCCGGAAACATTTGCGCCGGGGGCAGAAACTCTGCCGTCGGAAACGGTAAGTGTCGAGCGCGTCGTCGGCTCGCAAGTACCCGCCTTGGTCACGATGGTGACATTCCAGAGCCCGTCATAGGGCGTCTGGGCAGCGGCGGGAGCCGCGGCAAGGACGGTGAGAGCGGAAGCAAAAAAAGCAATACCAATGCGGTCATAGCGCATGAAACAGATCCCGATTTGTGTGATGATTCAGGCTTGTCCAGCCACAATGTGTTCAAAATTTGCTGCGCTGCGAAGTCTGGAAAAGTTCCATGCAAATCAGATAGTTGATGTCACAATTGATTGTGGTTTGGGAACCGCGACCCAGCGCGATCAGCCTCCTATTGGCTGAAATCGCCAACCGGACCGGTATTTATTGCTCCGGAAGCTTTGGTGCCAAGGTTGCGAACTGCTCGTCCTGCGGTTTCGCCGGCAGACTCTTGTAGGTCTTGGCGTAGTCGATCACCTCCCCCAAAAGTTTCTGACCGAGCGGCGCCAGCGCGCGTTCCCACAACTGCCGCGCGGTCTCGCCCTTTTTGACGAAGCACCACTCCTGAGCGGCGACCGCGCCGGCGTCCATGCGATCGGCGAGATGATAGACGGTGCCGCCGGCGATTGGATCGCCTTCCCGGATTGTCCATTCGATCGCCGCAATGCCGCGGTGACGCGGCAGCAGCGAGGGGTGATAGCCGATACCTCCAAGCTTTGCCGCGGCCAGCGCCTCCCTGCTGATGCGCGCGTGGCTGTGCGCCGTCACGATCAGGTCGGTGCGGTCGGCGATCTCGGAAGCCGCGACCAGCTTCGGATCGGCCTGCACTCTGACTTCGATACCGGCGGCGCGGGCCGCTGCGGCGAGCCGGTCTTCGGCGTCGGCAACTACGACGCCTGCGATTTCGACACCGTGTTCTCGCAGCATGCTCAGCGTGGTCACGCCGAAGTGGCGGGAGCCGACGAGGGTGATCCGCATGGCCGTTCTATCCGTTTCGAGAGAGGCACTTGGTCCGTCGATAACATGTCGCAGGTATCTGTCACGCCGCTCGTAGATGGGGCAGCGGGTTATCAACAGGACGCGGCGCAGCCGAACTCACGGGGTGAGGTAGCCCACGCTGGTTGAGAGGG
>VAZH01000565.1 GCA_005884465.1 Alphaproteobacteria bacterium
ATCGAGTTGCGCCCACTCGACCGACGGGGTTGCACTCGAACTGCCAGGCTGTCCTTCAAAAACAACGTAGAGTTTTTGATTGACTGAATCGTAGGCAGCGCTTGTTATTCTTCCATCGCCAGCATCCAGTCTAAAATTGGTGCCGTACTGACTTGCAGAATAATTGCTGTTCCCATAATCGATATTTCCAAGAGAAACGGTCAATGGAGCCGTGTTCAAGCCGTCAGCCGATTTAAATATGCTCAGGCTGTTATGCGTATCGGCAACCAAATATTCCCCGTAATACGGTCCGCTGCCGACGTTCGCCGCCGTCTGATAGGACGGGCTCGCGTAAGTCGTCTTATTGATGAAATTTGAGGTGCTTCCAGCTGTAAACAGCCCATCGTCAAAGACCGACAGCACGCTCCCCTGGTAAGAGCTGGATGCCGAGAATTGGTTTGTCGACACATAAATATTATGTCCGTCGACTGCTACGAGCGGTTGGTCCGCCCAGGTTGTTATGCCGTTTAGATTGTATGTTGTGGAAGCCGATTCGAATTGCCAATTGGCCGATGATAAAGATGTCGTGGTGAGGTCTGATTTAGATACAGCCAACAAAATGTAGCTGGCGTTCAAATTATTGCTAACCTCATCGACAGCGACAACAAATTGGTGATGGGCAGCATCGTAGAGCACCCTGGGATCTGACAAAAAGTATCCCGAAAGCATCACAGAACCAAAGAACGTATTCAAGGATTCTGTCTGCGGGCTGGTTCCTTGTAGTGTGGTGATTTGAATAGCGTCGTTCTCAGCGGTAATGACGACGTTCGCTCCTGCCGCCAGAGCATTATCTGGAGGATAGTATCCACCGCTTTGCGCGAATGTTATTCCATTCCAACTATAGTCGACGTCGGTTACAGTTGACGTACTCGTAACCAGGTGCGTGGTGGACGATACCAGGGTTGTTCCAGCAGGATGCACCTGAAGTGATACTTGGGTAGGAACATCCGGGCTGGGAAAAAAATTGAAAGTATCGATATGCGAATTGTAATCTGGAAAAAGGTCTTGAAAGCTAGACCTGTCGTTGCTGCCAAAATCTAGATTGCTGTCCTGAAGCTGTTTTTTCATTTGCCACCCCCTGACCACCCCATAGCAACGGCGCTATTTTTCGAACACGCATCCTAATGAGCCGGGCTTCTCGGATTGATCGGCCCTGGCGGAATGTTCCAGATGGGATGTTACTTCAACGTCGGCAGTTGCGCTAGCCAAGTCCAAGGGCTGTTCGGTGCAAACCACGCCATCATGGTAAACTATAAGTTGCGCTTGGATTGATACCGCGAGGCGGCGGAAGCGCCCTGCACCGTCACCGTCGTACAGCCGCTCCGGTTGGCGTCGCTTGCTGGGCAGGAGAATGCAAAGGTGAAGCCGGATGAGGTGAGAGCCTAGATCGCCTCGCCGCGCGCCAGCGCCGCGGCATTCCGGATCGCGGAGATGTTGACCTTGTAGGCCTCGATGGTGCCGCCCTTGAACACGGCCGAGCCTGCGACGAAGGCGTTGGCGCCGGCGGCGGCAAGTTTTCCCGAGACATCGGCACCCACGCCGCCGTCGACCTCGATGTCGATCGGTCGCCCCGCCGTCATCGCGCGCAGGTCCAGGATCTTGCCGAGCGCGGACGGAATAAAAGCCTGGCCGCCGAAGCCGGGGTTGACCGACATCACCAGCACCAGATCAATCATGTCGATCACATATTCGATTGTGCTGATCGGCGTGGCCGGGTTGAGCGAGACGCCGGCCTTCTTGCCGAGCGCGCGGATCGCCTGCAGCGAGCGATGCAGATGCGGGCCGGCTTCGGCATGCACGGTGATGTGATCGCAGCCGGCTTTGGCAAATGCCTCGAGATACGGATCGACCGGCGAGATCATCAGGTGGGCGTCGAAGATTTTCTTGCTGTGCGGGCG
>VAZH01000590.1 GCA_005884465.1 Alphaproteobacteria bacterium
CATTTCAGATGCAGCAGCGCAAATACCGCCAACATGATGGGCATGGTGACCAGCGCCGTCCGCGACACGACGACGAACGCCATATTAGCGACGAAGCTCAGCGCGATTGCGCTCAGCAACAGCGCCTGCATGATTCTATTCGTGCGCAGTAGAGTGACGATCGGAAAAGCCAGCGCCACGGCGCACAGGGCAAACTCCTGGCTCTGGTCGATGTAATTCTTGACCGGGACACCGTAGGCGGCCTCAGGCTTAAGTGCGAGTCTTGGATCGAACACGACGATCCAGGACATTGCCAGCAACAGCACGCAAGACGCCAGGAAGGCGACAAATACCTGTACGCCGCGCGTAGAACGTTCAAAATGATAGAACAGCAGCGGCAGCATCAGTAGTTTAGTCGTCGGACCGATGGCGTAGAGCCGCGTAGCCCATGGCGCATTCGACCAGAGCGTTCCGACCACCGCGAGCGCAAACAGCGCAATCGGCAAGGCACAAATCGGACGCTTCAGTGATTGCAGAAAAGATTTTAGATCAAGGAACGGCGCCATCGCGATAACCGACGCGGCCGCGAAGATCGCAACCAGCGTCGTCGACCAGGGCAGCGCAACGGCGATCAGGATGACGAAAATATCCGCCGCGATCGCCCAGGCGGCCGGATTCCGCCACCGTCTTAGCAGCAGCGCTAGCACTGACTCCCTTGCCACCGCGCTCACGCCTTGCCCTCTCGCGCGCGATCGACAAGCGAGGTCGTACTGAAGCCGGGCAAGACCTCGACCAGCAGCACCTCGCCGCCATAGGCTTCGACGATGTCGTGGCCGACGACCTGGTCGCGGGTGTAGTCCCCGCCCTTCACCAGCACGCTCGGCTTGATCTGTGCGACCAGTTTGATCGGCGTGTCTTCCTCAAAGATGACAACGAGATCGACTGCCTCCAGCGCCGCCAGCACTTCCGCCCGCGCGCGCTCGTCCTGAACCGGGCGCCCCTTGCCCTTCAGCCGCTTTGTCGAGGCGTCACTGTTCAAACCGACAACCAGACGATCGCAGGCGCCGCGCGCCGCGGTCAAAACCTTGACGTGGCCGGGATGCAGAATATCGAAGCAACCGTTGGTGAATCCGACTCGCAGTGCTTGTTTGCGCCAATCCAGAAGATGCGATTCGAGGTCGCCGCCTGCCGCAATGATTTTTTCTTCGGCTGCGAGGAAAGCATGCGGTAGAATTTTTCGTCGCAGCTCCGCCGATGTGACAATGGCGGTGCCCTTCTTGCTGACCGCAACCGCCGCCGCCGCGTTTGCCATCCGCAGGGCCGTCTCCCAATCAGCCCCTGCCGCAAGCGAAACCGCGAGCGCCGCGGCAACGGTGTCGCCAGCGCCCGAAACATCCCGCACCTTGACGGTGTGAGCCGGGACATGGATGGCCTCGCCGTTGCGCGGCACCAGGGTCATGCCGTGTTCGCTTTGCGTGACCAGCATGGCTTCGCAGTCCGCAAGCTGCATCACGTCTTGCGCGGCTTCGGCGATACTGGTTTCGGTATCGGCGCGGCTGCGGGTTGCTTCCGCGAATTCCTTGCGATTGGGCGTAAGGAGCGTCGCGCCGCGATAGATCGCGAAATTGAGGTTCTTGGGATCGACGATCACGCGCTTGCCGAGCTTGCGCGCGGCTTCGATGACGTTGCGGATCACCCGCGCCGTCAGCACACCCTTGGCATAGTCGGACAGCAACACGATATCCGCGCGCGGCAGCAGCGGCACGATGGCGTCGATCAATTTCTGCTCGGTGTCAGCGGAGGCCGACTGTGCCAATTCCCAGTCCGCGCGCAGCATGTGGGTGGAGAAATGCTCGGACACGAAGCGCACCTTTCGCGTCGTCGGCCGCGTCGCATCGCAAACCAGCACGCTTTCGATCAGGCTCTCCTGCGAAAGCTGAGCTTTCAGTTTCCCGCCCGCCTCGTCCTCACCGACCAATCCGACGAAGATGCAGCGCGCGCCGAGCGAGGCGATGTTGCGCGCGACGTTGCCGGCGCCGCCGATATTGGTCTCGCTGCGCTGGACCGCAATCACCGGCGCGGGCGCTTCCGGCGAAATCCGCGACACCTCGCCGTAGACGAATTCGTCAAGCATGAGGTCGCCGACGCAGAGCACCGTCTGGCGGACAATCGCATGCGAAAGGGCGTCAAAATCGAACATCGGAACTCGTCATCTGTTGCGCCGTCAGCGGAAACGATCGGCGCGGTCGAGAAAACCCTTGACGTAGGCCTCGACCGCATCTTCCAGCGCAGTGAAACCGCCGTTGTAGCCGGCACGCTGCAGCCGATCGACAGTGCTTTGGGTGAAGTACTGGTAGCTGCCGCGAATTTGCTCGGGCATGTCGATATACTGGATATTCGGAACCGTGCCGAGCGCGGCATAGGCCGAGA
>VAZH01000566.1 GCA_005884465.1 Alphaproteobacteria bacterium
CTTCGGGGCGTTTCAATCCCGGCGAGAAGCTGGTGTTTTGGTTTGCCTTGGGCGCGGGAGTGGCCGTCATTATCTCGGGATATCTGCTGATGTTTCCGTTCTACGTGACGAATATCGCGGGCATGCAGCTCGCGCAGGTCGTGCACGCCGTGGTCGCCGTTATGTTCGTCGCGGTTATCATTGCCCATATCTACATCGGCACGCTCGGCATGGAGGGCGCCTTCGAGGCGATGACAACCGGCGATGTCGATCTCAACTGGGCGAAGGAGCATCACGACGTTTGGCTCGAAGAACAGTTGAGCAAAGGGCGTGTTTCCGCCCGGTCCGGGCAATCATCAGCGGCTCCGGCGGAATGAACATGGTGCCACGGGATGCTCGTATGCGGCGTAGTCAAGGATTTTCCCAATGAACCGTAAAATGGAGATTTTGCCAATGAACCATCCAAGAACAATGAACCATAAGACAGGAATGGCGGAAGCCCATGCGTGAACTCACCCGCAGGGATATGCTGGCAACGGCAGCCGTTGCCGGCGGCGTGCTCACGAGCGCATCCGTCGCGATGGCCCAGACCGGCGATCAGGCCCTTCAACCAAGCCGGGCGCCTGGAATCGGCGGTAACGATCCCGCCCCGCACAACGCAATCCGCGAGCGTCAAAACCCGGACATGCTCAATCCGCCCGCCACGGATTCCGGCACCACGCCGAACCTCCGTTTCTCTTTCGCTGACGCGCATATGCGTCAGACCAACGGCGGCTGGACCCGTCAGGTGACACAGCGGGAGCTTGGTATTTCGAAAACGATTGCCGGCGTTCAAATGCGACTCAACGCCGGCAGCGTGCGCGAACTGCATTGGCACAAACAAGCCGAATGGGCTTACATGCTGTACGGGTCCGCCCGTATTACCGCCATTGACGCCCAGGGACGAAACTTTGTCGATGACGTGGGTGTTGCTGACCTCTGGTATTTTCCCGGTGGCATTCCACATTCGATTCAGGGCCTCGGCCCCGACGGATGTGAATTCCTGCTGGTTTTCGACGATGGAGACTTCGACGAGGACGACACATTCCTGTTGAGCGACTGGTTCAAGCACACGCCTCCGGAAGTCTTGGGCAAGAACTTTGGCGTGCCCGCTTCGCTGGTCGCACATACGCCCGATCCGAGCGAGCTTTATATTTTCAAGGCCCCTGTTCCCGCCGCGCTGGGTAAAGACAAGCTGTTGGGTGCGGCACCCGTTCCGCAAACCTTCAGCCATCGCATGATGGCTCAGGAACCGCTCCGGATGAAAGGCGGAACAGTCCGGATCACCGACTCAAGCGTGTTTCCCGCCTCCAAGAATATTGCGGCAGCTCTTGTGGAAGTCGAACCCGGGGGCCTGCGTGAACTGCACTGGCATCCGAACACTGATGAATGGCAGTACTACATCAGCGGCCAGGCGCGCATGGGGGTGTTTGCTGCTTCGGGTCAAGCAAGAACGTTCGACTATCAGGCCGGCGACGTCGGCTACGTCCCCTTCGCCATGGGTCATTACGTGGAGAACACCGGTACAACGACCCTGCGCTTCCTGGAAATGTTCAAGAGCAGCTATTTCGCGGATGTGTCGCTGAACCAGTGGCTGGCCTTGACGCCGCCCGAACTTCTGAACGTGCATCTGAAGCTTGATCAACAAGTCACGAATGCCTTGAACAAGAACAAGATCCCTATCCGGCCGGCATAGCCGGATGTGGTCCCGACGGGACGGCGAGATCAGAAAACGGAGATGAGGCGTGAGATCAACTGCACTCGCAAGCATTGTGGTTGGTGTGGTGGTCGAACGCCGCAAAGCGAGGAGCCCGTGGCTCGATTTCCTCTGGCGGCCAGTCTCGGTGTTGGTTGGCACGCCATCGGCCGTACCTTGGACGCGGATCGGTGAGGAAGGTAACGCAACTATATTCTATGCGGGTGAGGCTGCGATCGAATTGCATCGAACCGAGACGGCCAACTATCGGCAAAATCTCGCTTCGGGGACGCCAATGTTGTGGGTCGTCCTGCGACCGACGCCTGCGAATTCTGCAAGCCCTGCGTTCGACATCCTTACGGTAACCGCCGACCCCTCGGAGGGGGAGGCCCTGACCGACGCCGGCAATGATCTGGTCGCGACCGTTCCGATGCCCGTTTCGATCATTGAATCCATCGACGGTTTCATCGCCGAACATCACGTCGAGCGGCCCTTTCAGAAACGCCAGCGCGACCGCGGTGAGCCGCAGAATCCCGCTCATCGCGGCGCCGACAAGGGGAACCGCAAATGACCCGATCAGAGAACATCATGTCGCGCTGGTCGCGGATGAAGCAGCAATCCGCCAGGCACGCGGCGCCCGAGGATTCGTCCTCAG
>VAZH01000567.1 GCA_005884465.1 Alphaproteobacteria bacterium
GGCCGATCTTGGGCCCGATCCTGTCGGGGACTTCTACCAGGGCGGCGCGTTCTGCGGCATGGAGTTCGATGGCGACAAGAGCAGGATCATCGACTGGAAATAACGCTTTCCTTGTCATTCCGGGATGCGCTGCACTTGCGGCGCAGGCCCGGAATCTCGAGATTCCGGGTTCGCTCGCGTCGCTCCCGCCCCGGAATGACGACTTCATGTTAGGCGTGCGCCGACGTAGAGTGAAAGCGCACAAAAGGAAACTCAGATGGCGGACGGACTGCGCAAGGGACTGACGAGCTATGGCGATGCCGGGTTTTCCCTGTTCCTGCGCAAGGCCTTCATCAAGGCGATGGGTTATTCCGACGACGCGCTCAATCGGCCGATTGTCGGCATCACCAACACCTACAGCGACTACAATCCCTGTCACGGCAACGTTCCTCAGATCATCGAGGCGGTGAAGCGCGGCGTGATGCTGACGGGCGCGATGCCGATGGTGTTTCCGACTATCTCGATTGCTGAAAGCTTTGCGTTCCCGACTTCGATGTACCTGCGCAATTTGATGGCGATGGATACCGAGGAGATGATCCGCGCCCAGCCGATGGATGCGGTGGTCGTGATCGGTGGCTGCGACAAGACCTTGCCGGCGCAGATCATGGCCGCGGTCAGCGCCGATCTGCCCACGGTCGTTATTCCGGTCGGGCCGATGGTGGTCGGGCATCACAAGGGCGAGGTGCTGGGAGCCTGCACCGATTGCCGACGGCTATGGGCAAAATACCGCGCCGGTGAAATCGACGATACAGAAATCGAAGCCGTCAACGGCCGTCTCGCGCCGTCGGTTGGCACCTGCATGGTGATGGGCACTGCCTCGACCATGGCCTGCATCACCGAAGCGCTGGGCCTGTCGCTGCCGATGAGCGCGACGATCCCCGCGCCGCATGCCGAGCGCTTTCGCTTGGCCGAAGCCAGCGGCAAGGTCGCCGCCGCGATGGCCGTCGCGAAGGGACTGCGCCCGAGCGAATTGCTGACGAAGGCCTCATTCAGAAATGCGCAAGTCGTGCTGCAGGCAATCGGCGGATCGACCAACGGGCTTATTCATCTGACCGCGATCGCGAACCGTACCGAGCATCGCATCGATCTCGAAGCTTTCGACAGGCTCGGCCGCGAGGTGCCGGTGCTGATCGACCTGAAACCGTCGGGCGAGCATTACATGGAGCATTTCCATCATGCCGGGGGGGTGCCGAAACTGATGGCGCAGCTCGGCAATCTGATCGACCTCAATGCGAAGACCATCACCGGCGCGACGTTGCGCGATGTCGTCGCCGCCGCCGAGGAGGTCCCGGGACAGGATGTAATCCGCGCGCGAAAAAGTCCGATCAAGCCGGAAGGTGCGATGGCGGTGCTGCACGGCAATCTCGCGCCACGCGGCGCGGTGATCAAGCATTCCGCGGCGACCCCCAAACTGCTGCAGCATACCGGGCGCGCGGTGGTGTTCGAATCGGTGGAAGACATGACGCTCCGGGTCGACGATCCCGATCTGGATGTGAATGCCGACGATGTGCTGGTGTTGCGCAACGCCGGTCCCAAGGGCGCGCCGGGCATGCCGGAAGCGGGTTATCTGCCGATCCCGAAAAAACTCGCGCGCGGCGGCGTCAAGGATATGGTGCGGATCTCGGATGCGCGGATGAGTGGCACTGCGTTTGGCACCATCGTGCTGCACATCACCCCGGAATCCGCGGTCGGCGGTCCGCTGGCGCTGGTGAAGAACGGCGACATGATCCGGGTCGACGTCGCCAAGCGAAGCATCGATCTTCTGGTCGACGCCAAGGAATTGGAAAAGCGACGCGCCGCGCTTCTGCCCGTCGCGACGCCCGAATGGGCCAGGCGCGGCTACGCGCATCTGTTCAACGAGACCATCCTGCAGGCCGACGAAGGCTGCGATTTCGATTTCATGCGACGTGGGGGGAAGGGATAGGCGGCTTCGTCGCGCGTATAACGCAGCCGTCATGCCCCGCGCAGGCGGGCCATCCAGTATTCGCCGCCATTAGCGATAGAACCGAGGCGCCGCGGCGTACTGGATCATCCGCCTTCGCGGATGATGACATCCGTGTAAATGGCAACGGTCATAAACCATTTCGCACGTGCGTTGCGTTTCCAACGCCTGATGCTTGATTGACATTCCGACAACCCCGATGGGATGATCAAGGAAAACATTAGAGGGGGAGACAATGAGCAATCTGAAAAAAATTCTCGGTGCGGTCGCGGCCGCTTCCGCGATCATGATGACTGCAGGCGCGCCCGCCCAGGAAGCAAAACATTATCGCTTCGCCTATGATCAGCCGAAAACGACGGGTTACGGTATCCTTGGCGATATCTTCAGCGACAAGCTCAAGGAATTGAGCAAGGGCAGTGTGTTGATCGACCAGTATCCCGGCGCGCAGCTCGGCCAGGAACCGCAGGTCCTGCAGCTGGTGAAAGCAGGCGACGTCGAGTTCTGCATTTCGTCTTCGGCCAATGCCGCGACGCTGTCGCCGCAGGCCGGCGTGATGTCGATGCATTTCCTGTTCCGCTCCGAGGGGCACCTGATCAAGGCAATCGCGGATCCCGGCGTGTCCACTGCGGTCAAGGCGATGATTGCGGATACGGTGCAGGGTGCCCGCGTCATCGCGGTCGCGACGCTCGGTCTGCGCAACATGTATTCCAAGCGCGAGATCAAGAAGATCGACGACATCAGGGGACTCAAGGTGCGGGTGCAGGCGACGCCGACCGAGGACA
>VAZH01000086.1 GCA_005884465.1 Alphaproteobacteria bacterium
GAATCTTCGCTTCGATCTCGGCAGTTGGCCAGTCCGTGACCCCGGGTTGCGCAGCCCCGCAGCTTTGCGCGAGCGAGCGGTTTGTGTTTCGCGCGGCTTCGCGTCGACGCTGATCCTGGACGAGCGCGTTCAGCTGGGCTCTCTGTTCATCGTTCAGGAGATCGTAAAACTTCTGCAGCGCCGGATGAACCGTCTGGACGGCGGCAATCATCGCCTCGATCCGCTCTTGCATGGACGCGAGCCGCTCGGGCGCCGTTAACGGTATCTTTGTCGGACAGGCGGCTTTAATGTCCTGCGCCGCTTTCACGTTGGCGTTGGCGAGATCATCCAGAGCTGCACGCTGGGCGTCATTGACCTGAAGCGACTGCTGGATTTGATCTATCGGGAGGCCTGCGATGTCGCGGCTGTCATCACCGCACAGCTGCGCCAACTGGTTGGGCACCGCAGTCCGGCCGCCGGACGTCTGCCCAACGTAAACCCGAGAACCGCCGCCGCCTGGTGGGAAATAGGCTACGAGGTCATCATAGCCGTAGGGATAGAACAAACCCGCGTAAATGTCATAGTAGCCGTAATCCCAGAAGAACGGATCGTAGCCGTAACCCCACAACGCGTAGTCATAAATGTCGTAATAGGCGAACGGCCAGAATAACGGGCCGACCCAGCCGAAACCGCCGTGGGCGTGCCGCCACCATGCGTTTCTGCCGCTGCGGCCGCCAAGCCATCCCGCCGTGGCCGCGGTTGCGGCGATTTGGGCCCTGGTATTCGGATTGTGGAGCGCGGTTCTGTTGCGCAATGCACCAGCCACGGAGCGTGAGTTCAGCGCGTTCTGCACGGCGGCTGACCTTAGGTTTGCGCTCCGATTTTGGCTCAAGGCTGCATTTCGGCTAAGCGTAGCGCCTCGATTTGCGTTCAACGCTGCCGCGCGGTTGGCCCGGGCTGCCGCGCGGCTGGCGGTCCGGCTCGAAGCGCCGTGGACCGCAAACGAGCGTTGACTGCGGAAACTGGGTCGCGCGGCAAACCGCGATGCCCCGGACCTGCCGATACGCGCCCCGCCGAAATGGGCTCCGCCGATACGCGCCCCGCCGAAATGGGCGCCGCCGATGCGGGCGCCACCGAAATGCGCGCCGCCGCCGAAATGCCCGCCACCGCCGACGTGTGCACCGCCGCCAAAATGACCACCGCCGCCCCCACGGCCTCCGCCTCCGCCGCCATGCCCTCCGCCTCCACCGCCCTTTGCGTAAGCAGCGCCGGCCAGAGCAGTCGCTAGAACGATAACGGCACAGAATTTGATTTTTGACATGGCCCTCGGCCTCCCCCCGCGAGTCATCAATCAGGGTGGTCCACCCACAGATGCTCGCGCGCCTATAACCCGTGTCCGCCGCTAAAGTTCCCAAGGCTCGGGGTCGAGCGACAAGGCATTTTCTTCCGGATTTGCCGATCAACGTCGGACGGCGAGTATCAAACTGAGGCGCAGGCTCCCAAGCCAAGTTCCCGAACCGTCTGCCCAACTCTTTTCAGAATCGTAATGACAGCGTCGTGAAATCGGTCTTAAATAATTTGGGGCAGGCAGCTTGGAGGCGAGAAATGGAAGACCTCGTTCGCTACCGGGCAATGGAGTCTTTGTGCCGTCAGAGCGCGGTGTTTCGTCCCCTGGAGAGCTGGCGACTGCTTGCTGAAGCAGAGATGTGGCACCACAAAGCGCTGGAAGAAATCACGACCCGCTCGACCGAATGCAATGACGCCCCGCCGGCCGGTGCACTCGCTCATACAGCCTCGCTTTGCAATGCATCCGATGGAAGCCGATTGCGGGCGGGTTGAGACTTTTTTCCAAAAGCCATCGACCTCGGCGGCTCGATCGCCCTGAAAAGCGGTGGAACCCGGCTTTCCCTTTCGGAATTGTCATGATCGATCGTCCGAAAGGAATGGCCATGAGCTCGAAACCAATCGCACTTGCAGCGGCGCTGGCGCTGTGCGGCTCCTTCGCATATGCACAGAGCGGAGCGCCAAGCGGCGCGGGGTCCACGACCGGTGATCCGGCGGCAAGTTCTGCCAACCCCAGTTCGTCGCCGACGACGGGCAGTTCCATGAGCCCGACCCGGAGCGGAAGCGGCACGTCCACTTCAGGCGGCAGCGACGCTACCGGCGACGAGGGCAGGGACAAGATGCCCGATAGCAGTCAAGGTGTGAGGCCCTACGACCAGCAGAACAAACCAGACAGGAAGTGAGGCCCTATTTCGCGGCCCGGTCGCAGGCAGCCGCGGCTCCCTCACACGACCTCATGCTTGCGCAGATCGCGGGCATGATCGAAGCGGCTGGCTTGCAGATCGGCCCCGGTGGCCGCGATTTCGGGAAGTGCTGCCTCCGCCAGAATCTCGGCGGTAATATCGTCGACCGCAACGTCAGCGATTTCATGAATGAAGCTGATGTTCTTGTACTCGCCGGAGGCGACGCGCGCGATGACTTCGCGCCGGGTGATTTCGGGGTCGACAATGGCCTCGCGCCCGCGCCGTCCATAATCGATCATGACCACGAAATATTGCATAAGGGTGCTCTCCGCCTCTCGAGCGAGGCTGGGCCCGCGGCGCAACCATTATTTCTGAAAATCAGAAATTAGTCAACCATTAAATTCTGATAATCAGAAAACAGACTTGCCCCCGTGAAAAACCGGCCGAGTGGCGGCGAGAATCACGCGGGCGCCACTCGATGCGAGGGTCCCGCTTTATTTTTCTTGGGCGCGCCCGGCATGGGATTTTGCCGCCTTGCGTGCCCGGCCAGCGGCTTTGGCGCGCAAACGCTCAATCTGGCCCCTCGGCAGGGTGACGCAGATCTCCCCGATCCAGTCCAGCTTCACCCCGTTGATCGGCTTGGCGTTAAAACTCGTGAGGTTGACCAGGGTGGAGGATTTTCCCCGTTCGATGGTTTTGAGGTAACGCTCGCCGGTCTTCACCCTGACCGCGGCCTCTTCGCCGTAGAAGCTCCCCAAGGGATGGCGCTGTTCCCGATAGACGACGATAACGTCGCCATTTTCGTATTTCGGCAGCATGGAGTCGCCGGCTACTTCGAAGGCGATGGTTTCTTCGGAAATAGGAAACGGCAGCTGGACTTCGCCCAGGCCTTCCGGCGGCACCTGCTCGTGTTCCGGCTCGATCGCTGCGCCGGCGCCGACGCGGCCCATGATCGGCACCGAATTGAGCTCCAGGTACTCGATGATGGGCGTGATTTCCGACGCCTTGATCAGGCGCAGCCCGGACAGGATTTCCGACACCGCGCCGGGACGGACGCCCATCGCCGTCGCCAGGCCGCCCTTGGTCTTGCCCGGCTTTTCCAGTCCCCGCTCGATCATCCTGATATCCAGCATGGCGGCATCTTTTCCGAGTTTCAGAAGTGATAGCAATTCCGATTATCCGAATCAAGCCTTGACTTTGATTTCGGAATATCAGAAATTAGCAGGAACATGGAATCGGGTGGGGCTCGCTGCGACCGACGAGAAGCGTCCGGGGAGGGGAAAAGCCAATGCAATCGACAAACTGGGCGAACGAGCATGCGGACGCACTGCGGGAATATCTGGCGAAGGGGATGTCCTTTGCCGAAATCGCGGAGGCGATCAATGCCAAGTTCAAGACCGCCTATTCCCGCAATGCCGCGATTGGCCGCGCCAGGCGAATGGGAATTGCCAGCCCCGACCGCGCCAAGGATTTGCCAAGGTATTGGCCCGCGGCGCCGAAAGCCCCACCATTGCGGCCTCGCAAATCGCGCGAACGCGATTTACCCGACTTCATCCGGCCGATGCCGACGTTCGAGCGCACGGAGACCGTCAAGCTCCGCTGCGTCGAGATCGATCCGCGCCATGTTTCGCTCACAGAGCTCGAGCCTGACGATTGCCGTTACCCCTACGGCGGCGACCAAGAGGGCGACGCCATCACCTTTTGCGGTCACCCGCGGCGCCCAGGCTCAAGCTATTGCGCTCCACATTTTCATCTGACGCGCGGCCGCGGCACCGCATCGGAACGGTCCGCCGGCACCGTCTCGCTCCGGCTTGTGGAGGCGGCATGAAGTGCGCAAGCCACCCGCGACCTGCTGGCACCACGAAGCCGCTGCCGCGTCGCCATCGCATCGCGCATTCGCCTGATGAGATTCAACTTGCACCACTCAACGGAGGCAGTCCAACGTGGCACGGGCAAAGCGTAACAAGCCGCACAGATCAACAAAAGTACATGACCGCCGATCCCATGATTTGCCGCGCAACGCGGAAGTGGCTGCCGTCGAAGTCGACGATCCGCTGGCGCTGGAGCCGGGAGAAAAAATCGTCACGCTGCGCTCGATCCGCAACGATCCGCTGGCGCGGCTGCACACGCATCGCCAGATCGATGAGGCGCAATATCAGGGCGGGCGGGCATTTCAGGATGATTGGGAGAAGGCCGAACGCGGACCGCAGGCCGTCGATCCAACACGGGAATATGTCGACGGCGTGCGGGTGCGGGAGCCGATCACGGAACGCCAGCGCAAGGCCGTGCTGCGGCTGAACCGCGCCGAGCGTGAACTCGGCGCCGACGGCGCGGCGCTGGTGCATGAGGTTTTGGTTCTGGGGATGACGATGGAGCAGGTCGGGCAACGGCGCGGATTGCGTGGGCAGCGCTGGACCGATTATTTCGCGCGGCGGTTTCGCGAATGCCTCGACCGGCTCGCGTTGATCTATGGGTTCGCGACGCAGCGGGCGGCCAAATAACGGGATTCACCCTCGGCGCTCCCTGTCGGCAGTCATGCTATGTTGGCGCAGAGCAGGGGGACCGGGATGAATCGACGGCTGTGGTTTAGCATCGCGCTGATCGCGGTTCTCTTCTGTTTCTGGATCGTTTTGACGAAGCCGATTTGCCAGGATGGGCTTGCAGCTTCGCTTGGCACGCGTTCGGGGTGGACGTGCGTTGCCAATGCCAAGTAGGGGGACTGGCAGCTCAAAACCCTCCGGCGGTGAAGCTAAGGGGCTGCACCACGTCGTAGGCCGCTTTCGTCAGCGGCACGGCGTAGTTGACGGTCAGCGCGCCGAAGGGCGAGGCCCAGGTCAGCCCCACGCCGACCGACGAACGCACGATGTTGTTGTTGGCGACCTGCAACGATTGCGCGGAGCCTGGAAATGCCGTCGGCCCGCTGTAACGAAACACGCTCCCGGCATCGACGAACGCCGACGCCTTGAGGCCGTACTCTTGGGGCACGCCGGGGATATTGCTCTGCAATTCCGCTGTTGTCGCCCAGTACATGCTGCCGCCGACATTATCCGCTGTCGTGCCGGGGGCGAGGTCGCGCGGGCCGAAGCCATTCGGCGCAAATCCCCGCACCATCGTCGGGCCGCCGAAGAAGCTGTTGAGCAGCGGCACCTGCTGGCCGCCCCAGCCGGTGACGTATCCGCCTTGCGCGCGCACCAGGCTGACCACGTCATCGTTGATCGGGTGATAGGAGCGCAGGTCTTCGGTGGTGCGCAGGAATTTCACATCGCCGCCGAGGCCGGCGAGATCCTGCTTGAGTTGTGAATTGATTCCGCTGGTCGGGTTTTTGGTATTGTCCAGCGTGTTGTAAGTGACGGCATCGCCGACGGACGAGACCAATTGGGGACCTGCGAGCGCGGCTTGCTGGATCGGCAGCGACGGCGCCGCGGCCAGCGATGTCGGATCGAGCGTCACGTTCTGGTTATACAGGGAGTAACGGTACTGCACGCCGATCTGTTCGGTCAGCGGCATACCGAACTGCATGGTCGCGCCATAGATGTCGCTACCGTAGGACTGGTAAGGGCTCGCCTGATTCTGCCTGCCGTAGAGTTCTATCCCTACCGAAACGCGGCTGCCGAGAAAGTACGGTTCCGATGCCGACAAATCGATCCCGCGCGCGTATTGGCCGTAGGTCACGGAAGCGCTGACCGCCTTGCCCGAGCCCAAGAAATTGCGGTCACCGACCTTGACCTCGGCGAGAAGGCCATCGGTCGTCGAGTAACCTCCGGCAATCGAAAAATCGCCGGTCGACTGCTCCACCACCTCGACATCGAGAACGACACGATCCGACACCGAGCCCGGCTGGCGCGCAATCTTGACGGTCTTGAAATAATTCAGATTCTTGAGGCGCCGCTCGGCATGATCGATCAGCGTCTTGTTGTAGGCGTCACCTTCGGCAATATCGAATTCACGCCGGATCACGTAGTCCCGGGTACGGGTGTTGCCGTGGATTTCGATGCGTTCGATGTAGGTCCGCGGCCCCTGATCGAGCACGAAGGCGACATCGACGCGCCGCGCATCGGCGTCGCGGGTGGTGCGAGGGACGGCCTGCGCAAAGGGATAGCCGAGTTTTGCGAGTTCGATGGCGAGAACTTCGTCTGTCTTGTCCAGCACATTGCCGTCGAACATGGCGCCGGGCCGCGCAAGAAGCAGCCGCCGGAGTTTCTCGGAGTCAAGTCCCGGCACATTGCTGACGACATTGACCTCGCCGAAGTGATAGAGCGGGCCCTCGTCGATCGAAAATGTCAGCGTGAATCCTTTAATTGCAGGATCGTATTCGGCCTTGGCCGAAGTCACGCTGGCGTCCGCATAGCCCTTGCTGCGATAATAGAGCCGCAGTTGCTCGCGATCCTCCGCGACGCGGTCAGGGTCGTAGACGTCGCCGCCGGTCAGAAAGCTCAGGACATTGGTCACGGAGGTCTTTATGACCGCGGCGAGCTGCCGTTTGCCGAAAACGTGATTGCCCACGAAGTTGATCTGCCGCACCGTCGTCTTTGCCCCCTCGGTCACCACATAGACGAGATCGACGCGGTCTTCGCCGCGGCTGACGATCTGCGGCACGACATTGACGTCGCCGCGCCCGACATGCCGGTAGGCTTCGATGATGCGGCCGACGTCGGCCTGCACCACGGCGCGCTGCAGCGCCCCGCGCGGCTTGGACTGGACGACGGCTGTAAGTTCGGTATCTTTTATTTTCTTGTTGCCTTCGAACGCCACGCGGTCGAGCACGGGAGCTTCGACGAGATGCACGATCAGCCGCTCGCCGGCGCGCTCGATCGTGACCTTGTCGAACAGACCGGTTCCCAGCAGTGCTTTCAGCGCCGCATCGCGCGCGGCGTCGTCGAACCGCCCGTCTGGCGCCGCACGGAAATACGAGCGCACCGTGTCGGCGTCGATGCGGCGATTGCCCTGCACGGTAATGGCGCCGCGCGCTTGCGCGCTGGTCTCGCGCGGTGGCGCTTCGGCTTCAGTCGCGGCGGCCGGCGCAGAAACAAGCCCGAGCGCTGCGACCAGCAGCGCGCCCGCTGCGATCGGCCGGCGGCATCGCCGGCCCCGCGCCATGCATTGGCTCATCACGTCCCGCCTGTCTCTCATTCGACGAGGTGCGATCGAATTGCCTGCGCGGGGCGAAAGAATGTCTGAGCTGAGGTCAGTTGCGGGCTAACTACCCGTTCGGCCGCCATAATTTCGTCGCCGCGCCGAACCGCGCGTTCCCAGAATTGTCGCATAGCCGCTTCAAATGCTGGCTACCGGTGAGGGCGGAAAATGTTCGCGCAGCGAGCGTCGCCTGCGAGAACTCCGGGAGCATCACATGCGTTACGCAGCACTTGTCATCAGTATGTTTTTGCTGATCCAGCCCGCAAATGCGGTCGCCACGCCGGAAATCGATCCGCGCGCGTCGCTCAGCGTGGTTCAGCAGTGGATCTACAATTATCGGGCCAAGCCCGATTACGCTCACGTCCCCGCTGCGGTGCGCGTACTGTTCCACGCGCAAAGTTTCAAGGAGCCGGAGAACTCCGGCATCTATCTCGGGTTTATCGCCGGCGCGATCGGGTCGAACCCCGCCAAAGCCGAACAGCTCGTCAATAGCTTCTTTCCGGTGCCGCCCGAGGATGAATGGGTGATCGTGCGCGCCATCGCCTATTCGGGATTGCCCGACTGGAGGAATCTATTGCGCCGGGTCGCGCCAAAGATGCCGGGGCGCCGGGTAATGATCGACAGCTATCTCGCCGGCACGCTGCCAACCCTGACCGCCATCCCGCTGGAAGAAGCAACGCCGGGGATGCTCGAGAAGTTGCGCGGCGTGTTCACAAAGAATCCTTTTGCCAAGGAGGAAAGGAAACTGAATACGTCGCTCACTTTCGCCGGCAGTCAGGATCTTTTGGATACGTTGTGGGGATATTATTTCGCGACCGGCTCCCACGCTCCGATCCTGCGCATCATGCAGATGCTGCCCTGGAGCAAAAGCCGCGACACCGCCGACAGGCTGACGGTCGGCAGCATGGCACGCTACACGCTGGCAAGCTACGCGGTTCGCGATGCGGGCCTGCGCGAATTTCTGCGCAGCGAGCTTGCCCGGCAACCGGCGGCGATCAAGGCGCCGCTCGCCGAGGTGATCCAGGCCGCCGATACCGTGCAACTCGGCGCGGTGCGCAAGGATGCGCTGGCCGCCGTGGAAGAATTCAAGACCAAGGGCTCCGATAGCAGGCGCAATCTCGACTTCTGGGGCCAGGTCGGCGTCGGCGCGGTCGCACTCGGCTGCGTCTCCGCGGCGGCGCTTGGCCAGGTCGCGATCGGCATCCCCTGTGTGATCGGAGGCTCGGCGTCGCAGGGCCTGCTGTCATTCTGGGAAAAGCAGCAATGAGCTGAGTTCGCAAACCGTGCAAATTCAGGGGATGCCGGCGCCCCAAGGGCCAGCATCGGCATCACGCCGCGACCGTCATTGCCATCACCGGCAATCCGCCCCGCGCGTGACAAAAGCAAAGGGCCCCGCGTCCCCCCGGGGCCCTTGTTTGTCGAAGGGATACATCCGCCCTTCAACGCAGATTGTGGACTATTGCTGCCGGTGCTGCCGGCATTAATACTGGCTGGCCGGCTTGCGCGCGTGGCCCTTCCTGGAGCCCGTGCTCATTCCGACGGTGGTGCCAGACTTCATCTTGCTGGACTTCACCCTGTGAGATTTCATCTTGTTCTGAGATTTCATCTTGGTATCGGTAGTGGCGCCCGGTCCGACGTTACCTTGGCTCGACGCGCCCGGAGCCGGCTGCATTTGCGCCGACGCGATCGCCGTCGCCCCGAACAATGAGGCGACCACGAGCGCCGAAATAGCAAGCTTGGATCGCATGAGAATTCTCCTGCTTTGGATAAGTGATGCGGGAGTCCAAACTTGCGGCGCGGATTTGGGTTCCAGGTGTTAGCCGGCTTTGGCGTCGACCGCGCACCCTCCCTTGGAACTCAACGGCTCTGGATCGCATTGTCTGGCATGAGAAAAGCGCGAAAAAGTTCAAGCCTGTTCGTCGGGAAAACGCTATGAAAACAAGGTATGATCACGATGCCCCGAGAAAACGATTTGGAAGGTGCGCAAGATCAAGGCGGCAAGCATGGCGGCCAGAAGGGCATGCCGAAGCCTGAGCCTAAACCCGCAACGAGACCTGACCCGGGTCGGAGGCATGCTCCGGATCAAGGCATCGTGCGCGATGAGCGAGGGCAGGAGCAGCCGCGGGACAAGGAGCGGGCTCAGCAAGTCAGCCGAACGGATCCCATCCGGCGATGAGTCTGGTAAACCGCGCGTTGCGATTCGCCACGAGCGTCGCGAAGCACCCCGATTGGCAGCAGACTGGATTGTCGTCGCTTTCGCTCCTTCAATGGTGGTTGGCGGCACGCCGCAGGCAAATCCATGCGGGTGACAGGCCTTTGCCCTGGCGCAGCCAACGTTGGGACGCGCCCGGCATCGCTACCGAAACGAAAATAGCGCTAAACTGCGAATTTCCCCGATTAAAACCGTTTCGGCCGGTTAGTTTGGCTTGCCGGCCGGGTTGTTCCTTGGCATACTTTCAACCTTCTCGGGTTCGGCCTGGTCGCTTTCCAGGTATGCCAGTCGTCAGGCCAAAACGCTCAGCCTCCGTCGCTATATCACCCTGTTGAGCCAGGCCCTCACGTTTGCCTTGAATGGCATTAGGGTTCCCCTATCAAAGGTACGAGATGAAAACTCCTACATCTGTTGCAGAGCTGCACAACAAACTCGGGGCTCCATCGGGCGAAACCATTGAGAGCTTGCGACTGCTAACAGCCTTCCTGAAACTTGCACCCAGGCAACGATCTGAGGTCATCGCTCTGGTCGAACGCCTAGCGACCGACCCCGCAGCGGCGTCCGACCATTCGTCCTGACAGGAGTCACGGGCTCTTTTCCGTTGCGGGCTGCTTGGCGGCGGGGAGGCAAACTGACGAACTGCGAGCGCGATCCGCGAATGAACCCGCGGCCTCGAGGCAACACTGCAAAAGACGCCGATCCGGAAGTGTGCTAATCCTCAGTTCAAACCGGAGGATGGCGTCATGGTTGAACCCAAACTGGAAGTCCCGGCCGAATTGCGCGATTTGGCGGAAAAAACCATCGATCAGGCGGAAAAAGCATTCGGCTTGTTTTTCGATGCCGCAAGCAAATCAATAGCGTCCGTCCCGAATCCGGGAGCGGACATTTCCAAGCAGGCTTTATCGTTCACCGAGCAGAACATGAAGGCTGCGTTCGAGCATGCGCGAAGACTGGTTCACGCCACCGACCTTCAGCAGGCCATGCAAATTCAATCGGAGTTCTTGAGAAGTCAATTCACCAATGCCGGAGAACATATGAGACAGATCACCGGCGGGGTCATGTCTGCCGCGAAGGATGCGACGAAAGGCAAATCCTGATGCGCCTCGCGGTGATAGACTGCCGGGGGATAATCCATTGCCCACAAAATAGTCTTGCATGAATTTGCGCCGTGGATTTCAATTGTGCGGCAGGTCCATGACGGGCCACCGGGTGTAGCGCTCGCCGTCTGTCATCTTTTCTGCTGATCCCTGTCGGCTATCACCGGCAGGGATTTGCATATTTCGGCCGCGCCTTTCAGCTGAACCAAAGGCTTGATGGCACCCAGGGGCTATTTCCGCGGCAGTCCATGCTTCTCGCTAACGCTTTTCTTCTCGCTAACGCTTTTTCCGGGACACGGCCCGGAGCAGGGCGCGCGCGAAGTAATCCCGCGCTACCGCGTCCAGTGCGGTCGAGATCATCTCGTCGGATTCAAGGACGCGACCCCGGCTCTCGGCCTCGAGCCGCTCGGCTTCCTGAATATAATCGACTGCAAGTTCGCGTAGGCGATGGAATTCAGCATCATCAGGAGCTGGATAGGCGGTCGCCAGCAAATCCCTGGCGCGTGCGCGAGCGCGGTCACTTCTCATTCCCGGCATGAGCGCCTCCTAAATCGCCTGCATTTTCTTAGTTGAAAGAGCGCTGCGCGGCCGCGTTGGACGAACACCGATCCGGAACTAAAAGGCCGAGCAGAACACCATCTAAACTAATGATTTTGATTATGTCCGGTTCCGGACAAAAGCGCCTATTTTTGAAAATTTTTCCTTGGTTCCGTTCAGGCCGCCGCGACCCCGCGAAGCACCCTGCCGCCGACCCAACGGTGCCACGAGGAAAGGCGGCCCGCGGCCGCCTTTCCCTTTATCGTTATTTGATCTCTTCAATGATCGTCCGTTCGCGCGGCTCAATCACATATGTTCGGTTCTCACGGTCGATGTAGCGATAGTCACGCAGGCTCGGAGACTCGCGATAGACCGTGTCGGGGAAGGAACGGATCTCCACGGACTCCGGCAAGCGCTCTCCGACTCGGAACCGGGTAGTTGTGCTGCTGCTGCCGGTGGTCCGCTGCTCTACCCGGGAAGAATGAGCATGTTTGCGGATGATTTCCTGATCCTTGTCGGAAAAAGTCGTCTTGTGCGAAGACGGTGCCGGTGCTGGGCCAGCCGCGGTCGATCGGCCCGTGCGCGGTAGCACGTCGACAATCTTATTGGTCGATGGTTCGACGATCACGATGTCGTTGCGGACGACAAAGAAATTATATCCGCGATACTGGGGCAGGATCTCCACTACGTCGGCTGGAGGGGCTGGAAACGCACGTCCCTCGGAACGACGGTGCCTACCGACAATGAGAAGTTGACATTGTTTATCGGCGCCACGTTC
Organism: Alphaproteobacteria bacterium; assembly: GCA_005884465.1. Taxonomy (GTDB): domain Bacteria; phylum Pseudomonadota; class Alphaproteobacteria; order Rhizobiales; family Xanthobacteraceae; genus Bradyrhizobium. The sequence continues at coordinate 11,983 of VAZH01000086.1, forward strand.
AGCCTTGCAATCGATTCACTAACGCGGGTGCGCTGGGTCTGATTGAGAGAGGCCGAGACGCTGACATTGGATGAACTCGACTGCGCAGCGTTGGATTGGGTGTTCGACGGCTGAGCCGCGGTATTGGTATTGGTAGATGGCTGAGTCCCCGCATTGGTATTCGTGTTGGAGCCGGTAGGCGACGCCTGGGTCTGATTGTTGGTCGGCGGCGCCGTGTTGGTCTGCGCCTGAGAGGGCGCGTTCGGCTGCTGGGTAGATTGAGCCTGCGAAGGAGCCGTCCCTGCGTTGTTGGAAGGAGCCGTTGCTGCGTTGTTGGAAGGAGCCGTTGCTGCGTTGTTGGTCGACTGCCCCTGCGAGGGTGGGGAAGTCTGGTTCGATTGCGCCTGCGAGTTGGTGTCCGCGGTGTTCGGATTGGATTGGCTCGTGGTGGTCGAAGATTTATCGGAAGAGGTCGCTGCGGCGTTCTGGGAGACGGCGCCGAACTCTGAGAAGAGTTCGACGAGGGGGCCGGTGCTGATGGATTTTGATTGGTCTGGCTTTGCGCCGCGGGGGGCGGTTCGGTTTTCGACTTGTCACTCGGTGACTGAGCGAATGCGCCGCTGCCAAGCATTCAATGGCCGTGGTAATTAACAAACGTTCCTTCATGTTCCATTTCCTCTGTTGGGGTTAT